>NZ_JBEOOG010000066.1:0-22765 GCF_040308965.1 Pseudoalteromonas sp. MER144-MNA-CIBAN-0113 | reverse complement strand
AGGTTAAAGGTTAAAGGTTAAAGGTTAAAGGTTAAAGGTTAAAGGTTAAAGGTTAAAGGTTAAAGGTTAAAGGTTAAGCAAATAGCATAACTTTAGGCTTTTTGGTTTTAACCCTTTAATTGTTATATTTACCCAAAAAACAGTAAGTTGGCACCCAACGCAGACGTGGGGTAAACCTGCTAAAAAATAGAACCTGTAACGGATTCAGTGTAACTACCGGTGTTTAGTTTTTCTAACCTAATATCTAATACCTAATACCTAATACCTAATACCTAAAATATAACACCTGCACTTTGCTCTTAATCCCTAGACAAGTTATATTTTTTCATTTTTTCGACCAGTGTGGTTCGCCTTACGCCTAGCACTTCAGCAGCACGGGCAACAACGTAATCAAAGCGCTCTAATGCCTGTGTGATTAAGTTAATTTCAAGCTCAGCTAAGTACTCTTTAAGTTCAATACCTTCATCGGGCAATAACCCAGGGGCCGCTTGAGCAAAATCATCTTCGAGATCTATTTCGTCTTCGCTAAATCCGCCGCTAAAAATATCATTAAATGCATCACGCTCCATCAGTTCTTCTGGGTACTGAGGCTCATAAGCTTCAACTTCAATATAGCGGTATTTATTTGGTAAATCAGGAACATCCACCACCTTATCTGGGAACATAATAACCATACGCTCAACTAGGTTCGCGAGCTCACGGATATTACCCGGCCAAGAATGTTCTTTTAAACTATCAATAGCACGCTCTGTAAACTTAGCCGTAGTACCGCTTTGCTCATTTACGCGGCGCATAAGCTCTTTAAGTAGTAATGGTATGTCTTCTGCGCGTTGAGCAAGAGATGGGCTCTCAATAGGAAAAACATTTAAGCGATAGTATAAATCTTCTCTAAATGAGCCTTTTTCTATCATGTTTTCAAGGTCTCGGTGGGTTGCGGCAATAACACGCACATCAGCTTGAATCGCTTTAGTACCACCAACGCGCTCATAGCTGCGCTCTTGTAGCACTCGCAGTAACTTAACCTGCATTTGCAGTGGCATGTCGCCGATTTCATCTAAAAATAGGGTGCCACCTTGCGCCAATTCAAACCGGCCTTTACGTGCTGAAATAGCGCCGGTAAATGCACCTTTTTCATGGCCAAATAATTCGCTTTCTAGTAGCTCTGCAGGAATTGCCCCACAGTTTACTGGTACAAATGGGCCTTTGTTACGCTTAGAAAGCAAATGTACGTTTCGGGCAACTACTTCTTTACCTGTGCCCGACTCACCTAAAATAAGTACGTTAGCATCGGTTTTAGCAACCTGCGTAATTAAAAAGCGTAAATCTTTTACGGCTTTGGTTTCACCAACAAGACCATCAAAGGTGCTTTTCTCTTTATTATTTTTATGTTCATGCGGCAACATGCGCTGATATTGCTGACAGTCGTGTAACAGCTGTGTGGTTATTTCATGAGTAAATGGCTCACATATCAACCCCACAACATTAGCCAAACTCAACAAAGGTTTAAGCGTTTCACCAATGAGTAAAAAAGGAAATGTTGGGTATCGTTTAATTAAACTTTCGTGATCTAAAGACTGCAAAGCACCTAACACCACAATACATTCTTTGTTTTGATAGTGGCTACATGCCTGTTCAAAGTCAGCTTCTGTTTGCAACTGTACCGCCTCACCAATAAAAGTAAGCGATGCGTATAATCCAATAGAGCGATTGTTATTATTATCTAAAATTAAGATCATCTTTAGCGAGCCATTTATTTCACTAATTTGTTTTATTAATCAAATTGTAAGCCAGTTGGGTTTGGATGCAAGCAATAGCGGCGATTTTTTGACATTAACGCCAAAAAACAGACACTGGCCGCACAAAGTCAATACTTTATAACTATTAATTGCCTGGGTAGTTTTAGTGACATACATACTTAGGATGAATTAAACGACATATAATGCGATTTTCAATGATACGATTTCACACAGTAAAAACTCATAAAAACTGCTATTATTATTTAAAGGTGTGACTGTTTTGGCCGATAAAGTAATAGTCAAACTTATGTTGGAACTAAACTTGCTTAGAGTTCTGAACATGTAATTAAAATTTAAGGAATTACCTATGGCTCATGCATCAATCAATAAATACCGTCAAATAACAGTTAGCAGCGTTAAAGAGATGACACCTTATGATCAAGTCAAACTCGTGTTTGTAAATATTGTTGGCAAGCTCTCTGCTGCAAAAGGATTTATTGAACGTAAAGAGTTAGAAAAAAAAGGCAACGCAATCTCTGATTGTATTGTGCTACTTGGTGCGTTGCAGCAAGTGTTAAATTTTGAAGACAATAATGAAGTATCAACTAACTTAGACTCTTTGTACGATTACTGTCAGCGTTGCTTATTAACTGCAAACCTTGAAAACAACATTGATAAAATTGATGAAGTAATTACCTTAATTAAAGAGATTAAGTCAGGCTGGGAAGCAATTCCATTCGAACAAAGAGAACCACAACTGTAATGTCTTTAAATCGGGTTACAAGCTCACAAGTTAAAGATAGTGAGACTCGAGCATATTGCAATGAGCTAGTAAGTTTGATTGCTGACTCAGAAGATTGGGATATTGAGCAAGCGCTGAATATTCATAATAAACTTGATATTCACATAAGTAGCTCACTTTCTAGAGAAAAAACTCATTATTCAGCTACTGAACTTGAGTTTTTAATTAACCTAATAGAACAGCTATCTGTTAAAATAGATAATCAAAAGCAACTATTAGCGGTTAAAATAGTTGGTAATCAAAAAAATAAAAAAGCTGTAAATAAGTATAAATCTAATATTTAAAAACACTTCTTGCCTTAGCTAACCCCCTATTTTATTCCCCTTTACAGAGTGATTAAGCAGATTTTTCACTCTGTATTTTTATTTCCTCAAACCTCACTATAAAACAACACAGTTAGTTACTAACAATCGAACAAACATAAAAAAACCTGACTCATAAGCCAGGCTTTATTTGCTAAACAAAGTTAATTGTTTAGCTAGACTTTTTAGCCACACCCGGTAGGTTAGCTAATTGCTGCTGCAAGTAACCTCCTGTCGAGTTTAGGTTAGCAACTAATATATCCATGGCATTGTATTGGCTATATAGTCGCTCTTCATACTTTTTCATTCGGCTATTAAATGCATCAACTTCATCTTGTAGCTTATCGAGTTGTGTTTCACGCCCTTCAATACGTGAACTAAAAATACCATCAGAGGCCGTATAACCTTTAATAACAGTATCTAACTGGCCAACAAAACCATCACCGTCATTTTCGCCAACAAAAAACGTTTGAATAGCTTGTGGATCGCTTTCTACGGCAGCTTTAAGAGCGTCAGAATCAATACTTAACTTACCTGAGCGCTCAGTTCTAATACCAAAGTTAGCTAAAAAGTCGGTATTACCATTACCCGTGCTAAATTCAGATGTTAACATCGAGCGTACTTGGTTTACAGAGCCTCTAAGTAATGAATCACCCGCAAGTGCACCAACGCCCTCTTCAGCGCTAGAGCGACCGAGCTGATTTGATAAATCAATAAATGCATTAAACTTCTCTACAAACGACTTTAATCCAGCAGCAACATTATTATTATTTTCAGTGATAGTTGCTTTACTTAAATCATCGTCTGCATTGTGAGTTTTTTTGGCATTAATGGTGACGCCCTCAATGACATCTTTAAATTCATTTGTACTGCTTGTCGCAACAAGCGTCCCATCAATCGTAATTGAAGCATCCGTCGCTGCTGTTACTTCGTTTAAGTTTTCAGCATACGTTGTTGATGTTGTATCACTATCATACGCAAGACGAGACAAGCCAGACAAGTCTGTATTACCACCATCACCGACATCATCAACTACAATTTTTATTGCGTTTTCTGCGCCGGTTTCTTTACTTGATAACACTAATCGCTGCCCCGTATCATCGGTAATAATAGTAGCATTAACTGAATCATTGTCAGCAGAGTCATTAATCGCGTCACGTATATCAGCCAGCTTTGCTGTGTCTGACACATTTATGTCAAAACTGTTAGAGCCAGAACTAATCGTGAGCTTACCCTCTCCCACCGCTTCATCGCCAGCTATAGCATTTGATGTTAGCTTTTGGTTCTCAGCCAAACTATTAACTTTAATAGAGTAATTATTGGTTTGCGCGTTTTTTTCAGAGCTTAAAGAAACAAAGTCGTCACTGCCACTGATAGTGCGCTTTTGAAAGTTTTCGATGTCACCCAATGATTCTAGTGAACCATTAAGCTCTTCCAAAGAGGCTTTTAGGGTACCTACTGCAGATATATCGGTAGTAAAGTTTGCTTGCTGTTTAGTTACTCGAGCTTGGTAAGGGCTTTTTTCAGCATTCACTAAAGCAGTTACAATTTCATTAACTTGAAGCCCTGAACCTATACCTTTAAATGAAATATCCATAATAATTACCCTCTTAAATTACTGAAAACTAAACTTTAAAATCAACCAATACACCGGTGGCTTCCGCTAATTTAGCAACGATACCTAATACCTCTTCAGACGGGTACTGCTTAACTAAATCACCACTTTCTTTATCAATCACCTTAATAACATTACGGCCAGAATCTTCGTCGACCTTAAACTGAAGGCTGCGATTCATTTCGCCCATAAAGTCCTGCAATTGCTGTACCACCTTCTCTAGTTTTTCAGGTGATAACTCAGTTTTAGAAATTTCGCTATTACTTGCAGTGGTGGTGATGGGTGTATTCTTTTGTTCATCAGCATTTTGCTTAACTTGTGATGGGGTTTGGTAACTTGAGGTAACCTCACCTTTTTGCGCTGAGCTGATATTTAGATTTAAACTTTGCGTTTCCATAATTCGCTCCTACTATAAAGCGATATAAAGCTTTATACCTATACAAGAAAGGAAGGGTTGCCCCTTCCTTAGTAGTTAAGTATAGAGCTTATTGTTAAATTAACCTAATAAGCTAAGTGCTGCCTGTGGCAACTGGTTAGACTGAGCTAAGATTGTTGTACCAGCCTGTTGCATAATCTGGTTTTTAGTCAGTTTAGCCGTTTCTGCAGCATAATCTGTATCTTCGATACGACTTTTAGAAGCCGACACGTTTTCTGATACGTTTGAAAGGTTAGCAATAGTGAAGCCAAAACGGTTTTGAACCGCACCTAAGTCTGCTCGTTGTGCATCAATTTGCGCAAGCGCCGCATCAATTGTTTGAATTGCATCTTGTGCACCTTGACTTGTTGCCCCAGAAATATCAATAGTTTCAACTGATGTCAAAGAGCTTGTAGAAGCACTAAATAATTCAGTTTCATCGGCAGTTCCATCATTAGAAATACCAATTTTGTTCGGTGATGATAAGTTTATTTCTGATGTTTTTGAAGCCGTTGCTGTAGATGCAGTTACTCCATCAAATGTTAAACCACCAGCTGGAGTACCTGCATCCATAACAGATTCAATACCATCCACACCTGTTGCTTTAAGTGTAATTTCACCAGCATCAGAATCGTAAACTGCATCATACCCATCGGCAACCATATCCTCAGCTAAGCGAGCCATATCACCACCGTAGGTACCTAAATCATAGTTGTCATCGCCAACATTGATTGTTGCGTTATCTGTATTAGTGATACCAGCAATAGTTACTTCTAAGCGAGCTTCAGCAACTACGCCTGTAGCAGCAGCATTTATTTTTGCTGCAGCACCATCAGCACCATCATTAGCCCCAAGAGTAACATCGACACCATTAATATTTAGTGTGCCTGCTGTTATAGCTTCATTTGTAGCCATGTCACCAGCTGCAGCTACTGCGCCAAATACAGAACCAGCACCATCAATTTCATTTGCACCAAGCGCATCTGCTGATACATCACGCAAAGTTACGTTAATTGTTTCGTTAGCGTTTGAACCTACTTGGAATTGTTTAGTACCGAACGAACCATCTAGTAAGCTTGTACCACCAAATTTAGTCGTTTCAGCGATACGAGTAAGCTCTTGCTGTAATGCGCCAACTTCTTTTTGTAGTGCGGCACGAGCGTTTGCATCGTTTGAACCATTAGCTGATTGCAAAGATAGGTCACGCATACGTTGTAAGATGTTTGATGACTCTTGCATCGCACCTTCAGCGGTTTGCGACATTGAAATACCGTCATTCGCGTTACGCTGAGCAACACCTAAACCATTAATTTGTGAAGAAAGACGGTTCGCAATTTGTAGACCTGCCGCATCATCTTTCGCACTGTTAATTTTCATACCAGATGAAAGACGTTGCATTGATGTACCTAATGCTTCGCTAGATTTTGATAAGTTTCTTTGTGCATTTAATGATGCAACGTTAGTATTTACTGATAAAGCCATGTTATAACTCCTGATTACTTTCGTAATGTAACTAATTGATTTTAACCAAGAGCCATCACAATAAAAATCTGTTCAAGCTCCGTTCTAATTAAGTTAACGGCCGTTATAAAATTACCTTTAGCTTTTTTTTAAAAAAAACAGTAAAAACTTTTAATTGATTGAAATACAAATAAAAAAGCCAAGCATATTTGCTTGGCTTTTTTATAACTAGCTGGCATTAGCCACCTAAAAGACTTAATGCGGCCTGTGGTAACTGGTTTGCCTGCGACAAAATAGTGGTACCGGCTTGTTGCATAATTTGGTTTTTAGTTAGGGTTGCTGTTTCAAGCGCGTAATCAGTATCTTGAATACGGCTACGAGAAGCTGACACGTTCTCAGATACGTTAGCAAGATTGGCAATGGTAAAACCAAAACGGTTTTGCACCGCACCTAAGTCTGCACGCTGGGCGTCAATTTGCGCTAATGCAGCATCAATAGTTTGAATTGCAGATTGAGCACCTTCACTAGTTGTACCACTAATATCAATCGCCTCCACTGATGACAATTGACTTAATGAGCTATTAAACATCTGGAGCTCATTTGCTGCTCCATCGTTTGAAATACCAATTTTGCTCGGTGATGACAAATTTATTTCCGATGTTTTTGAAGCTGTTGTTGCTCCCGCAGCAGTTCCATCAAACGTTAATCCACCAGCAGGCGTACCAACTGCTTCCATTACAGATTCAATACCATCAACACCTGTTGCTTTTAGGCTAATATTGCCTGCAGCTGGGTCATAAACAGCATCATAACCGTCAGCCACCATCTCTTCTGCTAGGCGCGCCATATCACCACCAAAAGTGCCTAAGTCATATTCATCATCGCCAATTTTTATAGTTGCATTATCGGTACTCGTTATCCCTGCGATAACAACATTTAGACGAGCCTCAGCTGTAACACCAGCCGCAGCTCCATTAATAGAATTAGCTACACCATCAGCGCCATCATTTGCTCCAATTAAAACATCAGTACCGTTGATATTCAGTGATCCAGGAGCTACAACTTCATTTGCAGCCATACTGCCTGCAGCTACTACACCAAATACAGTTCCTGGCCCATCAATTTCGTTGGAACCAATAGCATCGGCAGCAACATTACGTAAACTTACATTAATGGTTTCATTCGCATTTGCACCTACCTGAAACTGTTTAGTACCAAAAGTGCCGTCAAGTAAGCTGGTGCCACCAAATTTAGTGGTATCTGCAATTCGAGTGAGCTCTTGTTGCAGGGCTGCTACTTCTTTTTGCAGTGATGCACGGTCAACCGCACTATTTGAACCATTCGCCGATTGCAGTGATAAGTCACGCATACGTTGCAGAATATTTGCTGACTCTTGCATTGCACCTTCAGCAGTTTGCGCCATAGAAATACCATCGTTGGCATTACGCTGAGCAACCGTTAGGCCATTAACCTGAGACGTTAGTCGGTTGGCAATTTGTAAACCTGCAGCATCGTCTTTTGCGCTATTAATACGCAAACCAGATGATAGTCTCTGCATTGAGGTTTCAAGTGCCATGCTAGATTTAGATAGATTGCGTTGCCCATTAAGTGATGCAACATTTGTATTTACGCTTAAAGCCATTTTACCATCTCCTAGTTTCAATCAGAATGTGGTTCAAAATATTTAAGCAAAAACCACACTGTCTATGACTAGTTGAATGCATTACTTGTGCCAACTAGTAAAAAAAGATTAACCCTATGTTTTAAAACAACTAAATAACACTTATTGCGGCTTTAAATTAGAAGTTAGCGATTTTTTGACAGAAGATAAAAAGGGGGTGACAGTTTTTTGCCGCTTCGTTAAGGCAAGTTATTACCTACTTTTCTCGTATAGTAATAACCTGCCTTGGATGGTATTTATAAATAATCGAATAATGAAAGTTTAGCCAAGCGACCAAAAGTCGCTTGTGAAGCCTGTAAACCAGACTCTTGTTTAGTAAGTTCACTAATAGCTGCAGCAGGATCAATTTCAATTAAGCTCGCTCTGTTTTCTTGATTATTAATATCTAGAGCACTGTTTGAATCGGTCACACGCTCCACCACGTTCATACGCCCACCTAGGCCAGCCTGAGTAAACACAATTTGCTCACTGGCATTTTTAAGCTGAATTAACCCATCCGATAACGCTTGGTTAATTTGCGCTCCATCAAGTTGTTCGTCATTTAGACTAGTGATCAGATCTTCAAGCGTATTAAGCACATTTTCTTTACCTGGCTTTTCAAGGGTAAAATCAAGCTGGCCGGGTGCTACACCTTCAAGTTGAATTTCCATGCCTGCAAACTCAATCGGCTCATCAGTTACTTCACCAGTAACAGGTGGTACAAGAGGATTACCATCACGTAATATTTCATACTGATCAGGCGCTGAAGGCGTTGCACCAGGGATAACATTAACGTTATAGGTATTGATCGTTGGAGAAATAAGCGGATCTGGGTCTGAGTTATAATTATCTTTATGAAACTTGTCAAACTCGCCTTGGTTTTCAACATAAACAGTCCCTGCGGTAATGCCGCCTGATGGCGCTCCATCATTCGACACCACATCAAGACGTGCATCTACGCGTTCAAATACATTAAAGCCATTATCGCTTGATTTTATCTCAACCCCTTTTGCAATGGTTACTTCATGCTGGCCTTGATCGCCTTGGTATTCGTATTTGCCATTAGTGCTATTAAATGTATAGGTTTGAATATCGTCTTGATAGCCAGAGAATAGGTATTTCCCCCCTTCTGATTGACTATTCATTAAGTTAAGCAGCGATTTTTGCAATTCTTTTAGTTCACTGGCAACTGAAGCCAAATCACTTTGACCTAACGAACCATTGCCCGCTCGTATGGTTAGCATTTGCGCTTCTAAAATAGTGTCGTTCATACCCTTAAGTATGCTTTCTTCGGTTGATAAGCGACCATTTAGCTGCTTTATATTTTTAGTTAACTGCTCATTGGTTTCTATTTTATTGGTGTACAACATCCCTTGCGATATAGCAGCTGGGTTTTCAGAGGTACTCAAATACTTTTGACCTGTGTTTGCTCGCTCTAAAGCGCCTGCAACGCCCTGTTGATTATCTAAAATTTTATTAATTTGACTTTGATACATTAAATTATTTGATAAACGCATAATTACCTCGCCGCACTCAGTAAAGTGTCAAAAATAGAACGTGCTGCAGACAGTACTTGAGCCGATGCAGCATAAGATTGCTGAAAACGCAGCAAATTAGCTGCCTCTTCATCTAAATTTACGCCCGACAACGATTCGTACCAGGCTTCTGATTGCTGTGCTAAAGCATCAAATGCCGCCCCGTTGGTTTTTGCTTGACTGGTTACTACACCAACATCGGTTACTAACCCAGCATAGGCCTGGTTCAAGGTTTTATGATTATCGGCTGAGGCACTTGCTACCACATTTTGACGTACTAAATCGGTGTTTTGTAAGTCAGCAAGTTTTTGACCGTTGCGGTTATCATCAAAACCACCTTCATTAAATTCTAAATTAAAGGTATCTCCCGTTGCTGGTACGCCTTCAATATTAAAATCAAAGCCATAACCATCGTATGGTGCCCCGGCTTGAGCGAGTATATTGTTAGCAGGCGGTGTAACCGTAAACGTGGTTGTACCATTCCCATCAGTAAGTTGATATTCGTTAGCATTGGCTGTTTTAACAATGCTAATAGGGCCATTTGCTAAATCCAAAGGATTACTAAAACTACCCGTGGTTACATCGGTGACATTACCCGGTGAAATACTGCCTGTGCCTGTATTATCTAGGCCGTCAGCTGTTCTAATTGGAGAGGCTAAGGCAATGTCTTCGCCTCGACCTGTTGTCAGCGATATATTACCTGCCGCGCCACTATTAAGTTTTACCTGAAATTGGTCACCGGCATTACCGGCTCCGGTTACGTTTAGCTCTAAACCAAACGACTCCCCACTGGTAATAGCGGCTGAATCGATAATGCCACTGGGTGGAATAGTTGCTAAAGAGGCTGTGCCTAAAGGTTCACCTTTATTATCTATTGGCTGAATACTTACTTCGTTAGGGTTCCCCGTATAGGTGATCACAAAATCACTCGCTGGTAGTTCACTGCCTTTACCAGCTTCAACGGTTGCTGACATATTAGCTGTTCCGGTATTTGCTTGATAAACAAAAGCACTGACCGTTGGGATATTAAAAATATCGCCTCCAAGCTCGCCGTTTGCATCCATACCTAAACGATTTTGCTGATTAAACGAATCGGCAAGTGCAATGCCCATCTGGCCTATTTGATTTTGAGCAGGCACCAAAATATCGTCTCTAAACGCTAATAAACCGCCAATTTTACCTTTGAGTTTAGTAGGGTCTATATCTAATGACACAGCCTTACCGCCATTTACATCTAAACGTAGCTCTTTAAAGTTAGCATCGGGATCGCCACTAATCGAAAACAAATTAAATGAACCATTTTGCATAACAACCGCTTCACCTGTGCCCATAAATACTTGTTTTTCACCATTAGGGCCATCGAGTGTTTCTATATCAATTAGTTTTGATAAATCACGTATTGCTTTATCACGCTCATTGTAAGCTGAGCTCGCATCTGCTTCGTTTTTAGTGCCATGAACACCCGCAATTTCTTGATTTAACGAACTAATACTTTCGATTAACGTATTCGCCTCTTCAGAAAATATTTCTAATTGCTCATTAACCACCGCTTTTTGCTCTGAAACAATACCTGCAAGCCGGTCCATTTGATCAATCAGATTTTGCGCATCACTCATCACCAATGAACGAGCAACTGTTGATGAAGGTTGGTTAAGTGCTTCTTGCACGTTGTTAAACATCGAGTTGATACTAGTTGATAAGCTGTTTGATTTTTCTGAAAAAATTTGATCAACCCGACTCGCCTCGCTAACAAATTGATCAAAAAAGCTTTTATTTGAGGTATCTCGGTTTAATTGCTTTTGTGCAAACTCATTTAATAACCGGTACGTTTGACCGCGGCCCACCTGATTATCAATCATGGTAGTAAATTCAGTGCGCTCTCGTACATACCCTTCAGTATTAACGTTTGCGATGTTTTTACTTGTCGTTTGCAATAACTCAGAGTTTGCTCTTATTCCTGAATTAGCAATATTTAATAAATTAAACGACATGTTACTCTACTCCTTGGCGGATAATGCTTGTGGCGATATTCTTTAACTCGTTACTGTTAAGCACTCTTTTTATTTTGTCTGCATAGTTAGGGTCGGTTGCATAACCGGCTTGCTGTAAAGAGTCTAAAAATTTGTGCGGCTTTGCTGTATTGTTTAATGCATCTTGATAGCGAGGGTTCTGCGTTAAAAAATCCACAAAATCATTCACACTATCTTTTATTGAGTCATACGCTCTAAAGCTTGCTTGCTTTTTAACTGCAGCGCCTTGCTCAAACTCTAAAGTGACCTTACTGGCTTTTTCGCCCTGCCAACTTTTATCTGACTTTATATTGAATAAATTATTTGAGCTATTGCCATCACCTTTACTGATAATATGTTTACCCCAGCCAGTTTCTAATGCTGCTTGCGCAACCATAACCGCCGGATTTAAACCAATTTTTTTAGCCGCTGTTTTTGCGTGTTCCCACACTGTACTTACAAATTCCTCAGCATTTTCAAATGTGCCAGACGCTATGTTTTGTTCGCTTTTTTCAGTTGAATCAACGAGCGGCACTTTTTCAGTGACCTTTTGGTTTTCTTGATGAGGTAAGGTGCTACCCGCACGTTGGTCACTAAAGAAATCTGACGTTGTACGAAGAACTGAGCCTGGCATAAAGTTTTTTCCATCTGGCGATAGTTGCTGCACAATTAAATCAGCAAGACCTAAAGAGCCATTTGATGAAAGCTCTGTAGCCATCTGTTGGTCGTGCATTTCTTCAAAAAACTTCACGCCACTTGCATTAAATGGGCTTTCTTTGTCTTCAAAAGCCTCATTGGCTTTACGCATACTTTTCAGTAGCATTTGGGTGAAGATAGCTTCAAATTGTGCCGCCGCTTTTTTTAACGCCGCTTTAGATGCATCGGTTGATGCATCACCGCTGTTTAAAGCATCTCGACGCAAAGAGTCTAAGTTGCCTAAATCAAAAAAGTTTTGCTTATCTAGATGATTTGTTTCCATCAGCTTTTTGACACAATAATTAATAATACCTAGTTAAATGCAATAATTGAGCCAAAAGAAGAGTAGCGATGAAAGGTTAAGGATGAAAGGTTAAGGGTTAAAGACCCTAGGGCTTAGGGTCTAGAATCTTATAAAACTAAATTACAACAAGCTGACCGTTAATTGCACCGGCTTCTTTAAGTGCTTCAAGAATCGCCATTAAATCGCCAGGGGCAGCGCCAACTTCATTAATAGCACGAACTAAATCATCAAGGCTGACACCTGGGTCAAATACAAAAGCACGTGAATCATCTTGATTAACGTCAATAATACTTTGTTGGGTAACCACTGTTTCCCCCTCTGCTAAAGGATTTGGCTGTGCCACATTTTGTTGCTCAGCAATGGTCACAGTAAGGCCACCATGTGTAATTGCCGCAGGTTGTAATTTTACATTTTTTCCAATAACTATAGTGCCGGTGCGTGAGTTAACAATTATTTTTGCCGAAGTATCCGCAGGCTTAAACTCTAAGTTTTCAAGAGTTGATAAATACGATACACGTTGCGAGGCATCACGAGGTGCAATAACGCGAATAGAAGCCGCATCGAGTGCTTGAGCGCTATTTGGGCCGATTAAATCATTTATGGTTTTCTCTAAACGTTTAGCAGTAGTAAAATCAGGGCGGTTTAAATTAAAGGTAATATAATCGTTTTGCATAAATGGGCTTTTAACAGCACGCTCAACGGTTGCACCATTTGGTACGCGTCCTACCGTTGGCGTATTAATCACAACGCGACTACCATCAAGGCCTTCAGCGCCTAAGCCACCTACAATTAAACTGCCTTGAGCGATGGCGTAAACATTACCATCAACCCCTTTTAGGAATGTTTGTAATAATGTACCACCGCGCAGGCTGCCTGCACTGCCAATTGATGACACGGTTATATCAATAGTCTGCCCTGGCTTTCTAAATGGAGGGAGTTCTGCATGAACAGCAACCGCTGCAACATTTTTAATTTTTGGCTTTAAACTCGCAGGTAGTGTAATACCAAAACTATTAAGCATGCCTTTAAAACTTTGCTCGGTAAAACGGCTTTGCTCTCCGGTGCCCGGTAAACCAACAACCAATCCATAGCCCACTAATTGGTTTGAGCGCACCCCTTCGACCATAGACACATCTTTAATTCGCTCAGCACTGGCAGTAAATTGCCAGCCTAGTAGCACCATAAAACAAAAAACTTTAAAACCATTCATGTTGAATGTCCTCTAAAAGGGAAACAATGAGCTACTAAAGAAACGCGTTAACCAACCCGGGCTTTGTGCCTCTTGAGTTTGACCCTTACCTGAATACTGAATACGCGCATTCGCAATACGATTAGACTCAACGGTATTATCAGCATTAACATCTTGTGGACGCACTAACCCCTCTAAGCGAATAAATTCTTCACCGGTATTTAGCGTTAGCCATTTTTCACCGCGAATCACCAAATTACCATTTGGTAATACTCGCATCACGTTAACCGAAATATCGCCAACTAGGCTGTTTGATTGATTTGATCTTGAGTCACCTTTAAACGACGCATCACTACCAATACCAAATTGAATACTATCGCCACCAATATTAACCGGTAAACCACCTAAACCAATAACAGGATCGAGGCTAGCATCTGTTTGTTTATCTGTTTCTGTTTTAGCCGCTTTTGTGGCTTGGGTTGACTCTTGCAATTTAACCGTAATGATATCGCCTGTTCTAAGTGCTTTCTTATCGGCATATAAGTCATTCGATAATTGTGTACTGAATAAAGAGCCAGTTGCTACCACTGACTCCATATTAGGCTCTGGATACATAGGTGCATAGTAGGGATCGTCCTGCACTACTTCATTATTTTGTGTAGATACACAACCGCTTAACAGTAAAGTCCCTACTGCAAATAACATGATATTACGCATACAATCCCCCAAGACTATAATTGTTGATTGATGTAGCTCATCATTTCATCAACCGCTGAAATTACCTTTGAGTTCATTTCGTAAACTCGCTGAGTTTCAATCAAATTAACCAACTCTTCGGTCACATTTACATTTGATGTTTCAAGTGAACCTTGAATAATTGTACCTAAGCCCTCAACCCCCGGGTTACCTTGAACAGGTGCACCACTTACTGCAGTTTCGGTATAAAGGTTTTGCCCTATAGGCTCAAGGCCCGACGGATTGATAAAATCACTAATAGTAATTTGACCAATAACCACGTTTTCGGCTTGACCTTTAATGCGAACTGACACTTCACCATCTTGAGATACGGTGATTGACTGTGCATCATCAGGCACATTCATTTCAGGCTGAACAACATAACCAGCGCCCGAGGTTACAACACGCCCGTCGCCGTCGGTAGTAAACTGGCCATTACGCGAATAAGCAATATTGCCATCAGGCTGTAAAACTTCAAAAAAGCCAGGACCTGAAATCATCCAATCTAATGAATTTTCAGTGGTGAGCATATTACCTTGCGAAAAGTTTTTTTGGTTAGCCACCACCTTAGTACCCGCGCCCAACATTAAGCCTGACGGCATTTCGGTGTCTTGCGATGAGCGACCGCCTGGTTGATTAATATTTTGGTAGAGTAAGTCTTCAAAAATAGCGCGGCTTTTTTTGTAACCCACTGTACTGGCATTCGCTAAGTTATTTGATATAACCGATATATCTGTTTGTTGAGCGTCAAGCCCTGTTTTACTTATCCATAATGCTGGATTCATAATAATATCCTCACGTTATAGTTAAACGATGCGCATCAGCTGTTCTTGACGTTGATCAATCTCTTCAGCTGTTTTCATCAGTTTTACTTGTAATTCAAATTGGCGTTGATGACTGATCATATCGACCATTTCATGCACAGGATTTACATTCGATTTTTCTAATGTGCCACCTAATACTTGTACATTGGCTGATGTTTCAACTATTTGGCCTGGTTTAGCTCTAAATAAGCCATCGTTACCCTTCTCGAGTGTAGCGTTGTTTGCATCAACCACTTTTAGCCGATCAACTTCTTCTAAAAAGTTAGCCGGTGCACCTTGAGGGCGAACTTGAATAGTGCCATCTTTGCTAAATTCAATTTTTTCAATCGGTACAGGTAATATGACTGGCCCACCTTCGCCAATAACTTGACGACCGTCGCTGGTAGTCAACATTCCTTCAGCCGTTATATTTAACGAACCCACTTTTGTATAGGCTTCATTACCGGAGGCATCCTGAACACTCAGCCATGCATTATCACTCATAGCAATATCAAGGCTGCGACCTGTTTCGACAACACCGCCCGATGTCATGTTAGATCCTGGGCGCTCCTGCATAGCAAAAACACGAGTCGGCAAACCTTCACCGAAAGCCTGCATTGACCGTGCTTGCGAAAAATCAGATTTAAACCCAGTGGTATTCGCATTTGCCAAATTATTGGCTTTAAGAGCAAGCCCTTGCATGCTTTGTTTAGCGCCAGATGCCGCTATGTAGACCATTTTATCCATAACATCGACTCATTAAGAAATCTATGTATGAGTAAATGCAATATAAGTGCCAAATTAAATTTAAGTGTGAATAAGATTTTAGGAGAGGAATAAAAAAGGCTGCACTAAGCAGCCTTAGTAAATCAAAATATGATTATCTGATCTGAAGGATGTTCTGTTGAATAGTTGAGTTAACCTCAAGCGCACGAGAGTTTGCTTGGAAGTTACGCTGCGCACTAATCAAATCAACCAGCTCATTGGTTAAGTTTACGTTAGACTGCTCAAGAGCTGACGAATTAATGTTGCCTAGTGTGCCTGAACCTGGCTCACCCGCAATTGGTTCCCCCGAGGTCAAACTTTTTTTCCATGAAGTGTCACCTACTTGCTGCAAACCTTGTGAGTTTGAAAAGCGCACCATGGCAACTTGACCTAAGTAAGTTGAATCACCATTACTGTAAGATGCAACAACTTTTCCATCTGTACCAATATCAATACCCGCTAAGCGACCTACTGTCGCACCATCTTGCTCTAGTGCTTTCACCTCAAAGCGACTCGCATATTGAGTAGGCGTTCTATTTGCAGTACCGGCCTCATCGCGCCAATTAATCGCAATATCATCAAATTGGGCGCCATTAGATAAAATACCCGATAAATTAGCTCCGGTTAAATTAACATCAGTAAAGGTTGGACCAACATTTGGAGCACCATTAGTCGTTGCAGGCAAACCGCTAGCATCAAACCCAAAGGTACTTAGCGGGCTTGGTGTTGCTGTCGCGGCACCAGTTGCATCAAAGGGAGTTTTGTCAAGCGTACCATGTACTTGCCATTCATTAGGCGCTGTTTTTACAAAAAAGAATTGTAGAACATGTGGCTCACCAAGTGAGTCATACATTGTGGTCGATGTCGAAGAGTTATAAGTAGTACTGTCTGTTGCATCAAAAGGGACAGCTATTACATCTTCTCGAGAATCGACGTTAAATGATGTATAAACGTTTGAAGTAGAGCGCGGAGAGCCCGAAGAATCTGGTATTTGTAAAGCAGATGAAGTACTAAGACTTACAGAGGTCGTGTCACCACTAACTTCATCAACTGGGAAGCTTTGTAAAAAATTACCTTTAGCATCTACAACAAAGTTATCTTTATTAAGCTTAAATGCACCCGCACGCGTGTAGGTAAAGTCTTGTGCGCCTAAGTCTTGACTGGTAGCAAAATACCCCTCACCTGTGATCGCTAAATCCAGTGAATTATTAGTAAACTGCAGCGAGCCCTGATGAAACTGCTGGGCAACCATGGTGGTTTGCACACCATCACCATTTTTTGTTTTACCGGCGCTAAATACTGATGATGCGTATACATCAGCAAACTCGGCGCGAGACTCTTTAAAGCCCGTGGTATTTACGTTGGCAATGTTATTGGCGGTAACATCTAAATCTTTTTGTGCGGCAGCAAGGCCTGTTAATGCAATATTGAAGCTCATAATTAACCTCTAACCTAAAAAATATTTAGCCTATTGGCTAAAAAATACATAAAATCTATTACGCGATTTCTGCGACATCAGTCAGCCTAACCGCACCTTCTTTAGTATTAATAATAATGCCGCTTGAGCCGTTAATATTAACACTTTCAATATTTTTGAATGTAGCTAATGGGAGGCTTGAAAATTCCCCATTTGTACTACCCTCTGCTTTGATGTTGTATTCACCAGGTGGTAGCCGTTCACCCGCTTCATTTTTACCATCCCATGCAAAACGGATGGCTCCTGCAGGCTGAGTGCCTAAATCTATAGTTTTAACCAACTGCCCGGATGCATCTTCAATGCGGATCATTAAACTATCGACTGGCTTTTCAGCTACAACAGAACCTCTTGATTCACCCGACTCATTAAGCTCCAGTGTATCCGACTCCAACAAAGCTTGTTTGCCTACCAGTGTTGATGCTTGCAATGCCGAATTTGATGTCATCGACGCGGCTAAAGACTCAAAGTTAGAGTTTAAATTTGAGATCCCTTCAGCCATGGTAAAGTTTGTCATTTGTGCAATCATCTGATCGTTATCAGCTGGTTTGCTGGGATCTTGATATGACAACTGCTGTGTTAACAACGAAAAGAAATCTTCTTGGGTTAACGCATCACTCTCTTCTTTTTTTGGCACTTGCTTATCTTGCCAACGTAAAGAGTCCATGTAGGATGAAGAAGTACTAATATCGTTACTCATGAGCTACCCTCAGTTACCGCTGACCTAACAGCAGTGTTTTACTTAACATTTGCTTAGCTGCATCAGCAACTTGAACATTTGTCTGATAAGAGCGAGAAGCAGAAATCATATTTGCCATCTCCTCCACAACATTCACGTTGGGTTTGTAAATATATCCATTTTCATCCGCACTCGGGTGATTTGGGTTATATTCGATTTGTAGTGGTTTATTACTTTCAACCACTCCTAACACTTTTACACCAACGGCAGAGCCCTGTGGGTTGCTTGCTGACGCTGACGCTTTTGTAAGCTCCGCAGCAAATACAGGTTGTCGCGCTCGGTACGTCTCATTTTGCGAAGAGCTAATTGTATTGGCGTTAGAGATATTACTTGCCGTGGTATTTAATCGCACGTTTTGCGCGCTCATACCTGAACCAGCAATATCAAACACATTATATAAACTCATAATTAGGCTCCTTGACTACCGAGGGCTTTTTTTAGGCCTTTAAATTTACCATTAAGAAACTGGACACTGGCCTGATACTCCATAGCATTCTGTGTATACAAGTTCCGTTCCACTTGTATATCAACAGAGTTGCCATCACCTGTATCTGTTTGATTTGGCGTACGAAATAGTTCATTACTACCTACACTACGGGTACCACCGGCAATGTGTTTTTCATTGGTTCTTACCATGGTATTGCCGCTTAGTTGGTTGGACTTTGCCGTTTTTAATGCTGAGGCAAAGTCGATATCTTTTGCTTTATAGCCGGGCGTATCAGCATTTGCGATATTAGTAGCGAGCATTTCTGCTCTTTGCGAACGGATCAACATCGCATGCGGATGCACGCCTAATGCTTTATCAAAACTGATAGCCATAACTACCTCCAAAAAATTGACTCAGTACCGATAAAGCAATAAATGAGCCAGCAGTGAAAATAGTGATGATAAAAACAAAAAACGACGCAATAGGCGTCGTTTAGAGGAGGGATAATATATTAATGAAGGTCATTTCTTTTGATAAATGATACCAGGGTTACAACGCACCATATCAAAGTCAGTACTTAAACCAGACATAGACTCCGACGCACCTAAAAATAAATACCCCTTAGGGTTAAGTGCTTGAGAGAATTGTGCAATTATTTTGGCTTTCACCTCAGGTGAAAAGTAAATTAAAACATTACGGCAAAATATAATATCGAACTTACCCATTAAAGCGTACGAATCGAGCAAATTTAAATGCCTAAAGCTCACTTGCTTTTTCAATGAATCAACCACTTGTGCCATACCATTGCCGCTGTCTTTAAAAAACTTTTTACGACGTTCAGCAGAGAGTCCGCGAGCCAATGCCAATGCATCATATTCAGCATGTTTACACATATCAAGCATGGTATTTGATATATCTGTACCAATTATTTGTGCACCCATTTTTAAAACACCAGGGCTGCTGGATTGAAACTCAGCAACCGACATCGCTATTGAGTAGGGTTCTTGTCCTGATGAGCTCGCCGCAGACCATATTTTTAATGGCCTATTTAACGTTTTAAACTCAGGGAATAATCTGGTTTTAAGTAACTCAAACGGATATTGATCTCTAAACCACAATGTCTCATTGGTTGTCATGGCATCAACAACGGCTGCGCGCAACTGGCGCTCATGCACACCGAGAGTTTTACTTACCAATTCAGACAACGATTCAACATTAAATCGAGACATTAATGGTGCCAAACGGCTCTTTACCAAATACTGCTTATTTTCACCTAAAACAATACCGCACTGTTGTTCTAAAAATAAGCGAAATTGATCGTATTCGTTTTGCTGCAAATCTTTATTAGTCAAATCAATAACACCTATGTTTATTAATCACGATGAACCCATTTATTAACGGCTGTTGCAAGCTCGTCTGGGTTAAATTTTGCAATAAAATCATCTGCTCCTACTTTTTCAATCATCGCTTGATTGAAAACACCACTCAATGATGTGTGTAAAATCACATGTAGTGGCGCAAGTTTAGGATTAGCTTTGATTTCTGCAGTCAGCGTGTAACCATCCATTTCTGGCATTTCTACATCAGAAATGAGTAGCCCTACTCGCTCTGTAATATCATTTACGCAATCGAGCTCTGCAATTTCTTTTAATCTTATTAAAGCTTCTTTACCATTTTTAGCCAACTCAGTTGTTACACCTAATGGTTCCAATGCTCGTTTTACTTGATTTCGCGCAACAGCCGAATCATCAGCAATAAATACTATTCTCTCGCCTAAATCTTTTTGTATATTACCTTGCGAGGCAACATCATCGCTCACGGTAGTATTAACTGGGCAGATTTCGTTTAAGATTTTTTCTACGTCGAGTATCTCAACGAGCTCATTTTCAATTTCAGTGACGGCTGTTAAATAAGAATAACGACCCGCTCCTGATGGCGGTGGCATTATTTTTTCCCAGTTCATGTTAACTATACGTTCAACACCACCTACTAAGAATCCTTGCACTGTACGGTTATACTCAGCAATTATTATAAAGCCATCTTCGATGCTTTTTATTGGGCGCCCGCCTACGGCCATAGATAAATCAATAACCGAAATAGTTTGCCCACGAATATGTGCTACGCCACGGATATAAGTGTTAGATTTCGGCATGCTAGTCAATGGAGGGCATTGAAGAACTTCTCTTACCTTGAACACATTAATACCAAAGCGCTGACGCCCATTAAGCTTAAATAACAATAACTCTAAGCGGTTTTGCCCAACCAACTGAGTACGTTGGTTTACTGAGTCTAAAATACCGGCCATTTAAATCTCCTAAGAAAACAAATATAAGGAACGATAATTGCTTTCAATTAATAAAGCGTCATAACACAACGGGGGCGTCTAAATTCTGACGCAAAATATTTATACCCTGTTTGCAACCATAAGCATAGTCGAAACATTATGAGTTTGTTAAAAAAAACCAGAAGATACAGTGTTTTTTATTTTCTTGCTAGCATCTGCTTCACTTTGCCACTAAAGGCACAAGTATTTAGTAAAGAATCACTACAGGAAATGGCTGTATCTTATGTTGCTCAAAAAGCAGTAACTACAAATGACAACAAAATACAGTTTAGCGCGTTACCGCTAGATAGCCGCATTCCCGATCGCCAATGTAATTCTGAGCTAGAGCTAGTAACGCCAAGTGAGCCCCCATTTAATCGTCAGGTCACCATTCAAATAAAATGTAACGATAGTGACAACTGGGCACAATACGTACATGTCAGAATCACTGAATCAGCACCCGTTGTAGTTGCCACTACCAATTTAGCACGAGGTGAAGTGATTACTCCATCCCATTTAAGTATTGATATGCGCCCTGCGCACTTTATACGTGTTCAGTATCTTGATGATCCTGCGCAACTTATTGGTAGCCGCAGTAAACGTAATATTCGTGAAGGTATGCCTGTACTACTCAATCAAATTTGTATGGTTTGCAAAGGCGACTCTGTCAATATTTTTGCCAATATTAAAGGGTTAAGAGTAAAAACCACAGGTGTTGCATTAGAGGATGGAACCTTAGGTGAACAAGTACGAGTAGAAAACAAAAAAACAGGTAAAGTTTTAAATGCACGGGTAGATGCTGTAGAATCTGTGCAGGTAAATATTTAATGTAAATTTATGCTAAAGTATCTTTAGTAAATGCCGATATAAAGGCATCAGTTGGGTAATAAACGGGTTTTTATCATGGTCGGTCAAGTAAACAAATCAAATCAACAGCCTGGTGTTTTAACAAACACTCAACAGCAAAAAGTTGATTTAAAAAGAGATAATGCAAATACACAGGCGGCACAAACGCCTTCACCTAAAGCTGCAAGCGATTCGGTGAGCTTAACACCGCAGGCCAAGCAATTAAAATCTTTACAAGAAAAAGCAGAGCAGTCTTCTGGTTTTGACAGCAACAAAGTTGCTGAGCTTAAAAAAGCGATTACCGAAGGCAAGTATCAAATAGACAGTGAGAAACTTGCCAAAAATTTAGCAGACTTTGAGTTTAACGTTTATGGCTGATCACAATAGTTTAATTACGATTAAACTAAATGAGCAAATTACTTGCTTAACAAAACTGAGCGAGTTACTCACTCAGGAGCTTACTGCCATTGCATCTCGAAGAGGTGAAGGTTTAAAAGAAATTGCCCAACAAAAAATGTCTTTTTTAACCAGCATAAGCACCCTAGATAAAGAACTCAGTAAACTGATTGCCAGTAATGATCAGCAAACAGATGAAAACGCTGACTTAATAAAGCTAACTCGAGAAAAGCTTGAGCAGTGTCAAAAACAAAATGAAGTTAACGCTCATGCAGCGCACCAGGCGCAGTTAAGTGTTAAGCAATTAAAGGGGATTTTAATTGGCGCACCTTCGTCTATGACCTATGATCAAGCCGGTAGCGTAGTTAATACTGACAACAGCATTGTGCGTAACCTAAAAGCCTAAAGAATACTCATAAAAAAACGCCTAAACGAATAATCGTTTAGGCGTTTTTTGAGGGCGTTCAGAATTCTGTGTCAGCCTAAGTTGCTAAATATCTAGCACACCATCTAACCTACCTTCGAAGTGGATG
>NZ_JBEOOG010000065.1:0-23373 GCF_040308965.1 Pseudoalteromonas sp. MER144-MNA-CIBAN-0113 | reverse complement strand
CATTAGATTTAACATCGCAAGAACTTGAAATTTTAGAGAGTAATAATCTAATGTTGGCTTAACCAGATCTCAGGTTAATGAAAGTGAAAAAGATACATTTCTATTGCAGTCTAAAGTCCATGCACCATGACAATTAACATCAAAACTCATCAGGTCTGCAGAAATTAACATTTCAACTTGATTATTTATTGCAATATTACTTAGTAGTTTCGCTTCGCTAGATGCGGGTATTATGTCAATCTTTTTTGCATTTACACCTAATGATTGAAGTTCATCAATAAAGGCATTTCTTATAAAGTCGGCAACTCTAACAAATTCCTGTCCATCACTTGTCATGCCGATTGTTGCAGGGCCCATTCGCATAACTGCTTTTTCTGCTAATTCATCTTTAACAGTGGCAAGGTTTCTTTTATCTCTCCATTGGGTTACACCAATAGAGTCGATGTTTTTAACCTCTACATTTTCGATTGTTTTTTTATGGTATTCCACAGGGAATGAATTTTGTATAGTACAACCAGATAAAATGGATAAGAAAGTGGCAGTTATAGTAAGTTTTTTTAACATATATTTATTTCCATATAAGGCTAAATATCGCACTTTTATCAAGTGCAAACCTAAAAAAGTTTAATTACTTACAATGATACACAAATTTTTATGAAAATAAGATCAATACTTTCAAATGGCTAAGTTATATTACAAATATAATAAACAGGCAAAAATTTGTAGGGGTCATTTCTATATAACTAAAAAGTAGATACAAACTCTCATCACAAACGGCTCCAACAATTGCGCTCAGGCATGATTTAACAATTTGCTTAAACTATCTGTTTCTATTTTAGATTCAATCCTCTATATTCACCCTAGGCGCCCAAAGGAAAAACAGCACTCAATTTAGGGATAAATAATGATTAAATGGATTTTATTGATACTACTTTGCGTATTTACTTCTCTCCCGCAAGCGTACGAGCAATACTCGCAAGAGCATTGCGATAGTATTGTAAAAGAACGCGAAACAATACGTTCACGGTTGCGTCAAAGCTATAAGGTAAAAGAAGGTGAGCGGTTAAAAGCACGGTTCAAATCTTTATTTGAAGAACTTGCAAAGCATTGTGATAAACCCAAACAAACCAATCGAACTTATCAAAGCTCTTCGGCTTACAGCTCAAGTAATAATGCGTTATTGCACTCGCGGGTGCCTAATATGAAATTGCATAGTGACAGCTATAGCGATCCTGAAAAGCTGGCTGCGTGGTCTGAATTTTATACTTTACCAAAGCGATGCCGTTCAAAAGGAATGCAATCATCCGATTTCGTGTGGTGCAGTGAATACCGTGGTGAACAAAAGCGCTTATTTGAAGCCCAGTGGAATAAGCGACGATAAAGATGTTGAGCACAAAATGGCGCGTTCTATTTGTATTTATTGTGCTGTTAATTGCAGTTGCTTTATAGCCTCTATACTCGATAGCCATCTACCTTGTTGACTTTGATTAGCCATTTAAGTTACCCAAATAATTAAGATAACTCAATATACCTAATAGCAATAGCAACAACAAATTTGGAGGCGAGTGCTGAGTTAAATCCCTCGTGATAACACCCGAAATTGAATTAATGATGAGTAATAGCAGCGCATGGCGGAATTCTGTTCCCGACAAATTCCAAGTACCTAAATCCCTTTAGGCAATGCGCGTTAAGCGATGCTTACACAAGGACGTATTTCATCGCGGTTACGTTCATATCATTAATTTAAATTGAGGAAACAGTGTGATCCTCGGGGCGCCGAGGTGACGAATGACCAAAGCGCAGCTTTGCAGCATGAGGAAGTGAAGGCATGGATGCCGACAGTAACCCAGCTTCACGGATGAATTATTTACAGCAGAGTTGATTTAAAGACAAATCACACTTTGGTTGCCGTCGCCAACGCGACATGTATAAATAAAGGCGTCGAGCGTCGAGCGTCGAGCGTCGAGCGTCGAGCGTCGAGCGTCGAGCGTCGAGCGTCGAGCGTCGAGTTGCGGGGAGCGGGCTTTGAGTATTAAAAGCCTAGCTTTTCACGTCAGCAAGCTTAACGCCTACGGTGGGAATAGGTAAAAGGTTTTAGGTTAAAGGCGCTAGTCTGAATTTATAGCCCGTCGCTCGCTGCTCGAAACCCGCTGTCTTCTCTTTGTACAAATATGGTTTTAAGTGATTTATTCACAAAGAGATTAAGAGGCACTGCGTTTTAGAGGTAGACACAAAGGGTCTAATGTAGGTCGTGCTTTAGCGCGTCAATTTTCAATATTAGACATTGTCGCCATAAATGACGACCTACAAGGAAGTGCTGGGGGGTTGCCCGCCGCTCGCCGCTCGTATCCCGCCACCCTCGGTGGTAAATTCGTTTTAAAGCAATTATAGCTAATGCTGGTTCCTATGGTGAAATTAACTACTATGATAATTTAACGCGATCATTTCAATGTCGTATGTTTGCATTGTTTAGATGTCGTATGTTTGCTATATTTTATCTAAGCAACGAGAGTAATTAATATGACAATAGCAAGTAAAGTAACCACAAGAATAAACCGCTCTAAGCGTTATGTTTTTGAGCGCGCTGATTTTGCTGATATTGCAGGTTACGACCAAGTTGGCCGTGTTTTAAAAAAGCTGGTAGATAGTGGCCAGTTGTTACGTATTGGTTATGGGCTTTATACTAAAGCGCGAGAAAATCGCATTACTGGTAAGTTAATGCCAGCATCACCTGCGGGTGCAGATGGTGTCATTTTAGAGGCTATTGAGAAACTGGGCGTTGAGTATCAATTCGATGAATTTACACAACGCAGTCTTAATGGTGAAAGCTTACAAGTTCCCGCTTCATTTAAAATAATGACCAATAGCCGCTTTAAGCGTAAAATTGTTGTAAATAACAGCGCTATAAATGCGAGTTGATAGTGATTTATTTTTAGATGTAGCGGATGCTCTTGGTATGGGTAACCCTGCCATTGTTGAAAAAGATTACTATGTAGTTGCATTACTTAAGCTACTTTGTGAGTTATCTTTTGATACGCATTTTTTAGTTTTTTCAGGTGGTACGGCATTAACAAAGTCAGGCATTAAAACTCATCGAATGTCTGAAGATGTTGATATATAAATCATTCCTAAAGATTTAACTGCTAACACGTCTAAAACTAAAAGAAGAAAGGCTAGAAAAGCGCTCCACTTACAGTTAATTGCTGCAATTAATTCACATGATTATTTTTCTGTAGAAAATACTCCAACTGTTTTTGATGAATATCGATATCAACAAATTGATATTCGCTATCCTCAAGCCCATTCAAAAGCCCCATGCTTACGACCGTTTATTAAATTAGAGCTTATTGAAACGTTACTTTTTGATAATGTACATAGCCGCAATATATCTTCTTTAGTGAACGAGGTAACTCAACAGGCACCAGAAGTGCCGCTGATGGATTTTTCTAGTATTAAGAGTACACAAGCTGAAAAGTTAGTGTCTATGCTTAGGCGCACAGCGAGCTTTGCACGTGATAATAAAAGAGACGATGATCCTGCGCTAATTCGCCATATTTATGATACGTATTATATTCAACACGCTGGGTTGGCGGATGCATCAGGTGTGGTGCCTTTAGTCAAAAAAGTCATAGCAGAAGATATTACCCGTTACGGTAATCAGCATTTAGAATTTATGGCAGAACCGATTATTGAACTTAAGTTTGCCTTAGATGTATTGCAAGCGAACTCACTCTATGAAACGCGTTTTAATGAATATGTTGTTCCAATGGTTTATGGTAGTCATAAATTGGTGTGGCAAGAAGCATTTGATGTATTCAAATCATTTTGTAAGATTGTTTTGAATGATATTGAGCTTTAACCATCAAATTTGAAAAGCGCTGTTTTTTCACAATCACCACACACTAATGCTCAGAGCGCCGAGAGGTGACGAATAACCAACAAAAATATCAGGAATATTTTTGAATAACTTTGCTCAAAGGCGACGAGCATCGAGTTGCGGAGATCGGGTTTTGCCATTAAAAGCTACGCTTTTCACGTCAGCAAGCTTAACGCCTACGGTGGGAATAGGTAAAAGGTTTTAGGTTAAAGGCGCTAGGCTGAATTTATAGCCCGTCGCTCGCTGCTCGAAACCCGCTGTCTTCTCTTTGTACAAATATGGTTTTAAGTGATTTATTCACAAAGAGATTAAGAGACGCTGCGCTGAAACGAAAGGTCAAACGCTCTAAGTTAATGGTAAAGGGCGCTAGGGTTTGCACAAGTCCACAAACTCATACAATGAGGCAATTAAGTGTCTTAATTGCCTCATTGTATGAGGCGATTATATGGCGTAGACTGTAACTAATTTATTTTAGGACAAACGCTTATGTGGATATGGCAACAACAAGATTGGCCGAACTTTACGTGGGATGAAAAACAGCTTGCGCCGTTGTTGAGAAAGCTTTGTTTTAACCAAGGTGTGCTGGTTGGTCGCATGGATGGGCAAAGTACGCAGCAAAAACAGCAAGCACTTGATACTTTATTGGCTAATATTATTCATTCAAGCGCAATTGAAGGTGAAAAACTCAATGCGTTTTCGGTACGTTCGTCACTAGCTAAAAAACTCCACATTGATGAGCAGCCTTATCCAACCACAGTGCAAAGCGATAATCTTGCAGAGATCATGTTGGATGCAATTAATAACACCGATACACCGCTTGAGTTAGAACGTATGTTGAATTGGCATCGTTTATTGTTTGCAGGTGAAAAAGGATTATTTACTCAAATAGCGGGCGGTCAATTACGTGGCAACGAGCCAATGCAAGTTGTATCAGGGCGATTAGATAGACCCGTATTACATTTTACTGCTCCACCAAGAGATGTTATCGAAAACGAACTCGCTGCTTTTTTTAATTGGTTTAATGCAGGTTATAATGATCGACACGAAGACCCTTTTATTCGTGCTGCTATCGCTTATTTGTGGTTTGTAACCTTGCACCCGCTTGAAGATGGTAACGGGCGTATTACGCGTCTTATTACAGATTTAGCGCTTGCTCAAGAGCATAAAGAGTCGATACGGTTCTATGCGATGTCGGTGGCAATTTTAGAAGATAGAAAAGGCTATTACGAGGTCTTAGAGGCAACACAGCGTGGTGATTTGTGCATTACACAGTGGATTACCTGGTTTTTAAATACGCTCAATAAAGCAATTGAATCTACCCTGAAGAATATTGAGCAAACTGTCTCTAAAACTAATTATTGGTTTAAAAAAGATCAAACTAGACTAAATGAGCAACAAGTAAAAGTGCTTAATAAATTACTTGATGGCCAATTTGAGCAGGGTATCAGTGCAAGTCAGTATCAAAAAGTGGCTAAGGTAAGTCGCGCGACGGCGACGCGTCATTTATCAGATTTACAAACACTGGATTATATAAAGAAAACCTCAGCGGGCGGTCGCAGTACTCGTTATAAAATAGCCAAATGACTTTAAAAAGCTTAAAGCTTTTATCTTGGTTCTGTAATTCAAAGCCCTACTATTTCAAACACGATAACACTAAGGTGAGGCAATTAAGTATGCTATTTGCCTCATTTTTTGAGGCAAATAATGGCGTGAAAGTAACCTAATTTAAAAGCGGTGCTTTTCGCGTCAGCAAGCTTAACGATTATGGTGGGAATAGGTAAAAGGTTCTAGGCGCTAGGGGTTAGTCTGAATTTATAGCCCGTCGCTCGCTGCTCGAAACCCGCTGTCTTCTCTTTGTGCATATATGGTTTTAAGTGATTTATTCACAAAGAGGTTCTAGGCGCTAGTCTGAATTTATAGCCCGTCGCTCGCGGCTCGTTACCCGAAGCTCGAAACTCATTTCGTATCTATTTAAATAATATTGCAATCATATTAAATACCGCTAAACTAATCATTAGTATATTAATGACCGATTAGGTAGTCATTTATGAGATCTGAACAAGCATTAAAACTGGCGCGTCGATTGGGTGATTTAATTCGCCAGCATCGTACTTTACTTTATACCCAGAGCACGTTCGCTAAAATGATTGGTGTATCTCGCTCCACGGTACAAAAGCTTGAGCAAGGGGAGGTAGTAAAAAGCGATATATTGTTTGAAGCCCTTGTTGTACTTCAATTGCAAGGCTCATTGCTGGATGAAATTAACGAGCTTGCCGCAGATGTGGGCGGTTATAATGCAAGACAACGTAAAAGCAATAAAACTCAGGTGATTAACGATGACTTCTGAAGCTTATGTATTTATTGACGGTTTGGAAGACAGCCCGGTAATTTGTGGTTTTTTTAAGTTAAATACACAAACAGGCCGAGGTGAGTTTAATTATGGTAAAAGTTACCTTGCGCGCTCTGATGCGTTTGCGCTCGATCCGCTGCATTTACCATTACAGCCTGGCATCGTTAGTTATTCTGCCAATAAAGGTGTGTTTGGGGTGTTAAGTGATGCGGGAGCTGATTCGTGGGGGCGTAAGCTTATACTGTCGCTGCATAATACCAAACCAAAAAATGAGCTAGAATTTTTACTCGCAGGGTCTGGGTATGGTGTTGGCGCCTTGGTATTTAGTTTGTCGCGCAGCGCATCAAAACATAAAGCTAATAAAAATACATTAGCCGATTTAGCCTTGTTAGATCAAGCAAAGGACGATTTGCTCGCCAATAAAACGATTTCACAAGAAGCAAAAAAAGCCTTTGAATTTGGTCAAAGTATGGGGGGAGCAAGACCTAAAACCTCTGTGAAAATTGACCAAAAACTTTATTTGGCAAAGTTTAATCGTCAAGACGATTTGTTTAATTTAGCTAGGGCTGAGCATGGCGCTATGTGTATGGCTAATGAATTGGGGATTCGCACTGCAAATACCCGTATTCATGAAACAGAAAATGGCGATGTTCTGTTAGTTGAACGTTTTGATGTAAGCGATGACTTACAAACTCATCACTTTTTAAGCGCCAATAGCTTATTACAAAAACCAAAAGTCGCGATAAGCGACTTAGCAACATACTATAGCTACGGTGAACTGGCTGAATTTATTCGCCACCACACAGGTGAGTTCGCTGCTGATGCTACAGAGCTCTACAAGCGAATGGTATTTAACGTATTTATTGGTAATACCGATGATCACAGCCGAAATCATGCATTTTTATATCACTTTTCAGGGCAAACGTGGCGTATGAGCCCCGCTTATGATATTACCCCTATTAATAACTCAAAGCAGCATGGCATAGGGCTTGGTGATGATGGCCGATATGCTAGTATCGATAATTTACTGTCGCAAGCCAAACGCTTCGGCCTCAACAAGGCTCAAGCAACAAAAATAATTGCCGAGGTTGAGAGCTATACTCGCCAGTGGCCAGCGCACCTTAAACGTTTTGCTAATATCAGTGATATTGACATAAAACGCTTAGAAAGCGTAATACCCTCTATAAGTTAAAGGCTAATAAAGCAGTCATTAGTGGTTTAATGACTGATTAAGTGATCATTTATTAATTGACGCTTTTATGAACCACAAAGCGGGAATGAGAAGGCCGCGGGCTTCGAGCGGCGAGGCGCGGGTAAAATACAAATGCCTATAAATACGCGATATAAAATCGCTGCTACAGAATAATATTTGGCTTTTTTATTTCCTCTAAAAGCGCAGCGTCTCATAATCTCTGCGGTGTATAAATCACCTAAAAACTATTTGAACACAAAGAAGACAACGGGCTTCGAGCGACGAGCAGCGAGGCGCGGGTAAAATGCAAAAGCCTATAAATACGCGATGCTAAATCGCTGCTACAGAATAATATTTGGCTTTTTTATTTCCTCTAAAAGCGCAGCGCCTCATAACCTCTTTATGAATAAATCACTTAAAAATTATTTGAACACAAAGAAGACAACGGGCTTCGTTCTTTTGCTAAAACCTGATACGACTCTATAAAAGTGGACACTTATTTAAGGAATAAGTGTTATGAAAATCAAAACTAGGCGTAGTCATTCAATTGAATTTAAAATAAAAGCAGTTGAACAATCGTTAGACTCTCCAGATACTGTTAATGTAATAGCGCATCGGCTGGGTATTAACCCTGTCTTATTATCTAAATGGAGACGACAAATGACGTCAAAAAGTACATCTAACCCAATTAAAAACCAAGGCCCTGATAAGTCATATAAAGATTTGGAGCGCCAAGTGCGTAAGCTTGAAAAGCAATTGGAAGATGCGCAGTTGGAGAACGATATGTTAAAAAAGGCGAAGGCCTACTTGGACAGCCGAAAAGAATAAGGTTTGAGTATATTCACCAAGCTGCGACAGCTAAGAAAACGATTAAAAAATTATGCACATGGTTGTCAGTATCAAAAGCAGGATATTATAAATGGCTAAAGCACTCATTAAGTCAACGTGCGTCAGAAAACGACTCATTGCTTGAGTTTTTGAAAAAAGTAAGTAGTGATGAGCACTGTATTCCGGGCTACAGAAAGTTGTGGAAAGCCGCTATAGACAATGGGTATGAGTGTAGTAAAGGCCGTGTGCAGCGATTACTGCAGAGTATGGGTTACCGCTCAGCCGCGGGTAAACGCCGATATACCGGTAGCGGAAAAAAGCAGGGGCATATCACTGCAGAAAACTTATTGGGTCGTGAGTTTAGTGTTGATAAACCCAATACGGTATGGGTGTCAGACATAACGCAAGTTCGTTGCAGAGAGGGTTGGCAGTATTTATGTGTAATTTTAGATTTATACTCACGCAAAGTCGTTGGTTGGGCAACAAGTCGAGTTAACAGCGCAGACTTGGTGATTAGAACGTTAAAAAAAACATGGGATGCACGTAAACCTGATGGAAGTCGCTTATTATTTCACTCAGACCAAGGCAGCCAGTATCGTGCAAAAGAAACAATATCGTGGTTGAACAACCGACAGGTAACAATTAGCATGTCGAGAAAAGGGAATTGCTGGGATAATGCCTGCTCAGAAAGCTTTTTTGCTCAGTATAAAAAAGAATGGATGAACAATTTAAATGAACTGAGTCGTAGTGAAATGACAGTACAAAGTCGCTTTTATATCGAAAACTACTACAACTCAGTAAGAATGCATGGCACGCTAGGAAATGTGAGTCCCATGCAATACGAGTTAATGAATTAAAAACCCGTGTCTACTTTATCGGGGTCGTATCAACCTAAAACCTAAAACCTAAAACCTAAAACCTAAAACCTAAAACCTAGCTCGTAGCCCGAAACCCGCGTTCCAAACATAAAACGCGCGGCATAAAGTCCTGCCTACAGGTTAGTCGGCCAGGGCGCTATTTGTGGGTTGATAAGCGCCATTATCTAACGCATCAAAGTAGGCTTGATAACGGCCGTTTTGTTTAAATTTAAGTAATTGCTGGTTAAATATTTCAAGCCGCTGTTCACTGAGTGGGTTATTTTTAGGGAACATCACAAAGCTTTTATTGATTAATAGTGGCCTTGGGTGGTGCACAATGCCATTTTTTATTGTCGGTTTTTGCCCTGCTAATATGTGATAGCCTACGCTTTGCTCTTCGGCAAAGGCATCAATGCGGCCCATAGCTAAACGCTGAAAATTTTGCTCTGTGGTACTTACTCGCGACATATCGAACAAGCCTTCATCAGCTGCTTTATCAAACTCTTTGCCGTAACTATAGGCAAGCCCACCTCCTAGTAATAAGCCTTTTAAATCGTTTAGATTTTGCCAATCAAAAGGGCGTTGTTTATGATAAAAAAATACAAAACGCTCGTTTAGCACTGGCTCACTGTAAAAATAATCCTCAGTACGTTGTTGTTCAAACATCCATACGGCAGTGGCTGCGTATTTATCATTAATGGTGTCGTGGTAGGCACGCGGCCACGGTAAAAAGGTAAAGTTAACTTTAATGTTAGCTTGTGCAAATATATCGGTAATTAAATGCGCAACCACGCCTTTGTGAGGCAACGATTCGCTTAAAAAAGGCGGCCATTCGCCCGTACTTATATTTAAAGTAGTGGTATGTGTGGGCTGTTCGTTTTTGGGTTGAATTGCTTCAATTGCGTTACTGTAATCACTCACTAAAGCCATCAGACAAAAAGATGCGGTAAAAATAAGGTATCTTAATTTAGCTGATAACATCACATGCATATGTATAGTTTACTCCTTCTTAGCCATTAGGTTGTGACCGGTGCTGTTTAAAAAGTAGACTATTGTAGTGAGTGAAACTGAATGCACGCTTAAACTAGAACAGTCGGCAATAATACTTAATCATTTTACGGGGCTAAACGTGTCGCTACCTGCGTTAAAAAACTCTCATTACGACTGCATGGATGCAGAAGGTAGAGCAATGCAGGAGCAATTGCTGAGAACAACTAAATAGCAAATTTTTTGCCTAGCTATCAACACATTTTTCCTGCCTCAAAACAGACCACTTGATTAGGCGAATTGGTATTAGATTTAAAGCCACCTTTTAATAAGTACAGCGTACTCTATTATTCTTTTGTTTGCATGTTTTTTGCGCGCTCTTCAGCTTCAATTAGTGCTTGTGATTTAGGGGTGCGTTGCTTTTCTTCCACTTTCGGTTTTTGTGGTGAATTTGGATCCCAACTTTCATCAAGCGATAAGTTAGCAAATGGGTTACTGCTTTGTGGCGGTATATCAGGCTTAGTGGGTTCAACTGGCGATACCTTTACTTGTTCTGGTTTTATCGCACTTTTTTTAGTGGGTAAGGGGGCGTTGGGATCGAAGGTGCGTATTTCAGGCTCTTTAAAGTCGTGCTCGGTAGATGGTGTTAACGGTGAGCGCGGTTGTTTAGGCGAATGCAAGTCTGCCTTTGGTTGTTGAGGTGAAATGGGCTCAGCTGCAATAGGTGCTTCTTTTTTAGTCGCTGGTACAGGCTCGCTAGGCTGATTAACCGGCTTGCGCTGTTTTTTGATTGGTTTGGCTTCGGGATCAAAGTCTCTTACTTGTGGCTCTGCATGCTCGGTGGCATTTTTTATCCGTTCTAAAGTGGCTTTAGCGGCGGCTTCAAACTCTGCGGTATTCGGGATTTGCTTTACTTTAGCTGTGCTCACTTCGTTTGCGTTTGGCTCGCTTTTGCTGGTATCAAGAGTCTTAGATTCATCAATAGCAGTACTACTTTGCTTGTCATCGCACTTTGTAGGGGGAGCAGCTAGTGGCATACTGGTATCGGCAGGCTCGTTATTTTGCTTAACATGGCGTAGGCGCATTAATACAACAACCCCAATTATTACCACTAAGAGTAGCGCCACACTGGGTAATACTAGCGACAACATATTTGATTTTTTAGGGATTGATGAGGCAACACCGTTAACTTGCTCTGTGGCATTTACGGTAACCGGCATGGCCGTTTGTAAAGGCTCTACTGTTGATTTTGTAACTGCTGGAGTTGTGTTGTTTTGCGTGGTTGTATCAATGCTAGGCTGATCATTTGTTGTTTTGTTGCTTTGTGACTTATTTGTCGCTGTAATTGCTGATGCTGGAACAGTTGTACTTTGAGTATGTTTAATACTTTGCTCAGTATCTTGGTCAGACGCTGTTGCTACTATTTGTTCAACGTTTGATTTTGCGCTTTGCTGTGCAAGTGATGACTGGGTTTGACTCTGTGCAATAGGGGCATTTACAACAGATGAAACAGGCTCAGTTACTTGCGGTTTTGTAATCTCAGGGATGGGTTGTTCAATAATGGGTTGCGCTTTAGGCTTTGTTGCTGGTTGAGTACGTGCCGGGTTACTGCAGTTTTTTTTGTAGTCGCGAGCGGCGTTACGGTACTTACGGCTAGTTTTGTCGTCACTATATTGCTGCATTTCTTGTTTTATAAGAATGCACATCGCTTCGTTGTAAGCGACACTGCTGGCACTATAAAACAAAGTAAAACAAAAAAGTAAGCAACTCAGTAACGGTTTCATAAAACTCAAAAGCGGTTAAGCATCAATGCACTAATTTTAAGCGTAAAGTAAAAAATTATCTAGGGCTTAGCAATTTCGCGCGCTAAGCCTAAATTAGTCAATTACCATTAAGCTGCGGTACTCGTCGTAAGCAAATTGGTCGGTCATGCCGCTTATGTAGTCTTGAATGAGTCTACATCTGTAATAAAACTCATAAGCTGCAAAGTGGTCGGGCTCTTCTTGCATGGCATTTATAGCGTGCTGATAGCTACTTAAATGTTTTTTAGAGAGTTTTTTAACTAATCTCGATTCTATTAATAAACGGTTGTCGCCATGTAGTGCGCGTTTAAAGTTGTCGCTAGTTAATTGCAGTAACGGTTTATAGCATTCTAGTAGGCCGTTAATAATACGGTAGCCTTGTAGTTCGAGCTTTTCGACCTCTTTATGAGAAAATACATGCTCAAGTGCCACTTGTTTTAGGGCTTGGGTTACTGCATGCAGGTAGCTGCGGTCTTCTAATAATGCATGGTTAAAGTCACCATGATAAATTGGCTCTATGTTTTCAATAAAGCGTTTAGCAGCATGATTTACTAATGGGTGCAGTAACGATACACGCAAATAAATAAAAAATTCACTATTAAAATTAAAGGGCTGTGCTTGCGCGCGTTCAATTGCGTAATTAATTGCATCATCAACAAAGCTTTGATGTTGGGTGTCGTTTAAAGCTAAGTTAATTAACGCTTTTTGATACTGCTTTTTTAGTTGCTCGCATAATAACTGTGTGGTGATTATGTCTTTTTCTACCGCATCTTCTATGTCAGCCAAGCAATAAGAAATATCGTCAGCGGCTTCCATTATGTAACTGGCTGGGTGGCGGCAATTCGGCTCCATTTTGAGCTCAGTTTGCAGTGCCTCTACAAAGCTTTTTTCACTGTAGTAGTAGCCCACTTTTTTCATAATGTAGTTTTTATTTTGTGGGATATCTTGCTTCGCTAAGCTGGCAGGGCGGGTGTACTTTAAAATTGCCGCACTTTGGCTGTAGGTTAAATTTAGGCTGAGCAATGAGTGAATAATACGTATGCCTTGGGCGTTGCCTTCAAAACTGCAAATATCTTGCGCTAAATGTTTAAAAATAACGCCTATACTGCTATTGGCTGTTTGGCAACGCTCAGGCGTAATACTGGCCAAGTTAGCATTAAACCAATTATTAATGGCGGCCTCGCCAAAGTGACCAAATGGCGGGTTACCAATATCGTGCATTAGGCAGGCCATTTCTACTAGGGTTTCTAGCGGGCGTTCTAAGCCTGATAAACCATATTCTTTTTGCTGTTGGTAATTTAAGTTGGCAAAAACACGCTGCACAATAAATCGACCAACTTGTTGTACTTCTAATGAGTGAGTAAGGCGCGAGCGCACGGCTGCATTGCGTTCAAGCGGAAATACTTGGGTTTTTTGTTGCAGCCGACGAATGGCTGCACTATTAATAATTCGGCCACGATCGCTCTCAAGCGCCATTTGTAAATTGGCCGTCGTGCGCTGCATACGCGCTGGGGTGATTTTGCTGCTGAAGTCGATCATGGCAATCCTTTAATTTTGCACGTTGGGCTCTTATTAAGTGCACAGTTATATTTTTTAGTGAGCCATCTTTAATCTATCAGCATGTATCATAAAGTAACAACTTGCTTTAGTATTATTTTTTATAAAATTAACATACATCTATAGGTGTTTAAAATGAAGTTGTGGATCACAAAGGCAGTCTGTTTTTGCCTTTTATTAGGGATGAGTAATGCGTTTGCAGCCAAAGAGCAAACTGTAGTGATGATTTCAATTGATGGCTTGCGTTGGGATTATATTGAAAAGCACGGTGCACCCAATTTAAAAGCAATGGCTGAGCAAGGGGTTAGAGCACAAAAAATGCAGCCAGTTTACCCCACTAAAACGTTTCCAAATCATATTTCGGTGATTACTGGTTTACTACCCGTTAACCATGGCATTGTAGATAACAAGTTTTGCGACAAAGCGCGTAATAATGAATGCTACAGCATGGGGAAAGGACAAAAAGACAGCACGTGGGTAAGCGGCACGCCACTGTGGAATTTAGTTAAAATGCATGGGCTTAAATCGGCGGTGTACTTTTGGCCTGAGTCGGATGCGCGCTTTAATGGTATGACGCCTGATTATTACTTTCACTACTCTAAACAAGGTGACTACCAAGACCGAATTGATCAAATCATTCAATGGTTAAGCTTACCTAAAGCACAGCGCCCACGTTTTGTGGCGAGTTATTTTTCGTTAGTGGATAGCATGGGACATGAATATGGCCCTGATGCGGTGCAAACGCGTGATGCCGTTAAACAGCTAGATGCGCTGATGGGGCAATTAAAAACCCGCTTGAGTAAGTTAGAGCAAGAGGTAAATCTGGTGATTGTGTCTGATCATGGTATGGCACAAGTTGAGCCTGAGCAGAGCATTGTTGTGAGCAGCTTACCTAAAGATGATAATTTTATGGTTGTTAATACCGGTCCTCGATTACTTATTTATACTAAAAGCGATGCTAAAAATGCAGATGTTGAGGCTTATAAAGCCCGTTTACAACATGCAGCAAAAGGACGCTACACGGTACTAACAGAGGAGCAGCTTGCAGGATATCACTATAATAAAGGCACTCGTGTGGGCGATATTGTGGTACAAACAACAGCGCCTGCGGTATTTAGCAATAGTGCTAAAGTGCCTTACTTAGGAACGCATGGCTATGCCTATACCGATGATATGGCAGCGACATTTATTGCTACCGGGCCGGCGTTTAAAAAAGGGATGAGCATTGAGCGAGTGAATAATTTAGATATTTACCCTGTGCTTGCTAAGGTGATGGGTTTAAAGCTAATGAGTAAAGTGGATAGCGATGGTGAAACCTTACTCCCTGCCATAAAACAGAAAATGATTAATCATTAAAAAAGAGCGCCGAGGCGCTCCGCAAGGGAAACTTAATTGGTTTGTATGGGTTATTAACCCATGTTTACATTGTTATTTAAGCTGAATTTTGAGAATAAATTTATTATTCAGCATTGAGCTTATTTAAAGTTAGCGATACTGGTTTTTGTGTCGGTAACGGTACGAATGGCGTACGACTGATTGGTCACCCCAAATGGAATGCCGTTTACGCTCCAGTTAGGGTTTGAGAAATAGTCGTACTGCGTTGCACTGCCAAATACAAATGGGTAGGCCATAATACTGGCAAATTCATTTTGTACACCGTGGCCCATGCCATCAACGTATACACCACCGGCTGTATCGCCTTGCTTACGTGAATGCGCTAAACCTTGGTTATGACCAAGCTCATGAACAAAGGTTGTGGCTCCACAATCGATTGCGGTGATTGAGTACATGCGGCTGCTCATTGAGCTGTATAAATTACCATTTGTGCCTTGGCCAACCCATGCTAAGCCACATGAAATTAAACCGTTACCTGCACTTTGGCCTGTACCGAGTACGGCAACCATGTCGGCTTTCCAATCATTGCGTAAACCATCTACGTAACTACTATTTGTGACGGCATTTAACCAATCTTCAGAAGGGGTTACTGCATAGTCACCTAAATTTTGAGTCCCAACTAAACGTAGCGTAATGTCAACGCCATTTTGGCTGTATACTTGGTTACTAAAAGCAATAAGCTGATTAATTTTGGTATTGATATTACTGGTAGCTGCTGCAGATTGATCGGTATATAAAATACCAATATCAATGGTTTCTGCTGACACTGTGCTGGCCGCACATAGCGCCGTTGCAATAGCGGCTGTTGAAATTACTTTTTTCATTGTTGTATTTCCTTACTTTTTACGATTGCAGTGTTTACTGCTAGGTCTTGTTGCCTGCGTTGACAGGTTTGTTTAAAAAGAGGGCGTGTTTTCAGCACGAGGTGCAAATGGGTCTATGTCATCCGCATTTTTTGGTGCAGGTTCACCAACCTGATGCTCTATATGTGTTTTATATAGGTCACGCTTAGCTGCAATCCAGCCATATTGACCTTTACTTTCAAAAACATAATTACCACTTGGGGCTGTAAATTGACCGTAAACCGCATCATTGCCAACGGTTAATATGGTGGTGTGCATTGCGCCATTGGCCCCAATAACCTGACCAACAATGCTTTTATCGCCGTTACTGGCACGGGTAACATTGGTTATTTCAGCGCTGTAGGTTTCTGCGGTTTGTGGTATTGCAAGGTCAAAATTATCACCCGTTTTGAGGGTTTTTAGCGCCGCTAGATCAAATTCTATGTAGGCTTCATTTTGTAAATCGGTTGGCAGTACTTTTGCCGCTTTAAGTATTTCTTTAGCCTTTGCTGAAGGTTTATTAATTGCGTCAAATGAGTTTGAAGGTACGTTTGATTCAATGTTAGCGGATTTTACTGCAATAGGGTCTTTACTCATATCAATGGGTGATGGGTTATGTGTTTATTTTTTTCACAAACTCAGAATCAACAGGAACGATATCAATAGCAATGGGCGCTTCTACCTCATCGGTTTTTTTCTGATCATTAAGCAGCGTATACAAGGCAAATACAGACAAAGGAATAGCGATAGTTAAAACAATGTAACGTTTCATCTGTTTCTCTTTTAGGTTAAATGGTGAACTAATTGTTAAGTTTTATCTTAAAAAAAGAATTAGATCAAATTTAAATTGTAACCATAAAGTGGTAATTGCTTTTTTTATAACTTATTGTAAGTATTTGCTTTACCTTTTTTAGGTATACCTTTTTGGTTTAATAGGATGGCTTTTTTGTAGTAATGGCGCACCCTGTGGCATGTTTTTGGGTACGTGTGTGTTTTTTAAATCACACCGATTTTGACAAGCAAAACTGACCAATAAAATTTTTTAGTAACGTGATCATTTTTCATTATTCAAAGGGCTAATTGCAAAGTATAAATAGGCAAAGTATGTTGTATCGTTAAACACCTATTAAAAGAGGGAATTATGGCAGGGACTGATCAGTTTCTTAGTCGAATTATGGCAGGACTTGTTGCGGTCATTATTGGTTTTTCAAGTTCTATTGCATTGATTTATCAAGTGGTGATCACCTTAGGTGGTACACCTGAACTTGTGGCAAGCTGGATATTAATGCTGGGGCTAGTAATGGGCGGTACGTCTATTGTGCTGTCGTTTTATTATAAGGTGCCCATTTTAATTGCATGGTCGACTACCGGTGCAGCATTACTGATCTCAAGTGCCCAGGGCTACAGCTTACATGAAGCGATAGGCGCATTTATGCTATCAGCCTTATTGGTGCTGGTGTCTGGCATTACTGGTTGGTTTGAAAAAATCATGAACCGTATTCCCAGTGAACTGGCCTGTGCTATGTTAGCGGGGGTATTAGTGACATTTGGCATTGATGTGTTTAACTTTATGAACGACTTGCCATTAGTGATTGGTTTAATGGTGGTGGTGTACTTTATTGGCAAGCGCTTTTTTGCTCGGTTTGCAATGCTAAGTGTATTGTTAGCGGGTATATTTTTAGCCTGGTATATGGGCAATATCGATACTAGCACCGTGCAGTGGCAGGCAAGCAGCTTTGCTTATATTGCTCCAAGCTTTAGTTTGCAGGCATTTATGAGTATTAGTATTCCTTTGTATATAGTAACTATGACTTCACAAAACTTACCCGGTTTCGCTATTTTAAAAGCGCATAACTATAAAGCGCCTATATCATCGTCATTAACTGTGACCGGGTTAATAAATTTAGTAACCGCGCCATTTGGCACTTATTCAATTAATTTAGCGGCCATTACGGCTGCTATTTGTATGAGCGAAGAGGCCGATAAAAACCCCGATAAACGCTACTGGGCGAGTATTGCTGGTGGGGTGTTTTACATTATTATGGCGCTGTGTGCCGCAATGTTAGTGGCGATTGTAGCAAGCCTGCCGCAGGCACTGGTATTGGCGTTAGCGGGTATTGCACTGTTTGGCACCATCGCTAATAGTTTGCAGCAGTCTTTGCACAGTCCTGAATATACAGAGGCGGCCATTATTACCTTTTTAGTTACGGCTTCTGATTTAACATTATGGTCAGTCGGCTCTGCATGCTGGGGGATAATAGCAGGAGCACTCACGTTAATGGTGACACGTAAGAGCTAAGAGCAGATTTTAGGTGTTAGGTGCGGGGATCGGGTGTCGAGCAACGGGTTTGGTACTGTGCGCGCGAGGTAAACTCACGCCTACAGTCGATCACCGCACTTGGCTAATCTCTTGCTGATCGCTGACAGCTAAAACCTAACCGCTGCTCTTCCCGCTTTTATAGCATTGGCTTTAACACATCAAACATGGCGTCTATGTGATCGTCACGGTCGTTAAGCGCTGCTATATAACGGTATTTTTCGCCGCCGGCTTCTTCAAAAATCTCTCGGTTTTCACCTTCTAATTCTTCAAGTGTTTCTAGGCAGTCGGCGCTAAAGGCAGGGCTGATAATAGCCACATCTTTAATTCCTTCGCCAGGTAAGCTCTCAAGAGTTGCATCTGTGTAAGGTTTTAACCATTCAGCTTTACCAAAACGGCTTTGGAAAGTGGTGATCACTTTGTCTTTGTCTAGGCCTAGCTTTTCTACCACTAAACGGGTGGTTTGTTGGCATAGGCAGTGATAGGGGTCGCCATTATCTAAAAACTGTTTAGGCATACCATGATATGAAAACACCATTTTTTGTGGCATGCCGTGTTTTTCTAAATCTTCGCTAATGCTGTTAGCAAGCGACTCTAGGTAGGTTGGGTTTTTGTGATACCCATTTACAAAGTGTAGCTCTGGCACCCAGCGCCATTTTTTTAATACATTTGCCACGGCATCAAATGTTGAGCCTGTGGTTGGACTTGAATATTGTGGGTAAAGTGGTAACACAATAATGCGGGTTAAGCCTTTATCTCTGAGCTCTTCAAGGCCCGCTTCGATTGATGGGTTACCATAGCGCATCGCCATAACCACTTCGGTGTTGGTATAGCCGTGCTGTTTTAATAAGGCATTTAATTTAATGCTTTGTTGGCGTGTAATGTGGGTCAGTGGTGAGCCATTTTCAGTCCATATGCTTTTATACAACTTAGCTGAGCGCTTTGGGCGTATACGCAAAATGATGCCATGCAGAATAAGCATCCACACAATACGCGGTATTTCTACGATACGAGGGTCTGACAAAAACTCACGTAAGTAAATACGCAATGCACTTGCTGTTGGGGCATCGGGGCTACCTAAGTTGGTCAGTAGTATTCCCGTTTTTTGGTTAAAACGCCCGTCGTGGGGATTGTCGGTAACGGCAGAAAATCGCGACACGTTGTGCTCCTTCAAGCAATGGATTTAGAGGTATCTATTTAGGCTTAGTATAACGAATAAAAGAGTATTTTAGATCAATCATTTAGCCATTTTAACCATAATTCTAAATGGGGTCGGTTTTTTGGCTTCGAGTTGTTGTAGCTTAACAATCGATTTCGTATTGAAAATATGTCCTTTAGGCAAAAGCATAATACCTGTATGGCTGTGCAGTGAGTTTGCCAATGTCATATTTTCTTCGAGTTCTTGTGCGCTCATCACCTTTATTGAACCAATAGAGCTGTCAGAAGCAATGAGTTTAGCGTGGCTGGCTTCAAGTGCATCGACAATACGCGGATGATATAAGCTGCCACTGTTTGATTTAATACTATTGAGCGCAAATTGATGGCGTTGTTTTGTTGTAAGTAACGGCTCACTTTGCTCGTAACCCTCCCAATAGTCACGAGCAACACTGAGCACCATAGCACCAATGGGAATATCGTTTTTAGCAAGTCCTTTGGGAATACCTTTGCCATTGTAGCGTTCGAATTGGTGGTAAATTGCATCAGACACATCGCTTAAATGAGTCGCAGGCATGAGTATTAATTGTGAAATACTTGGGTGGGTGTAAAACGTTTTTCTTTGAACCTCATTGAGCTCGTTAATAGGTTTGTTGTAAAGCTCAGGGTCCATAGCAAGTAAACCAATTTGAGCCAAATACCCAGCAATAGGCGCAAGCGTAATACTTTTTTGAGAAATATTAAGGTAACGCGCTATTTGAGTACATGTACCGGCTATATTTTCTGCTCTTTTACCATCGAGATAGGGGTTTGCATTGATAAAATTATAAAGCAGTTCAACAGTCGATTGATGCTCTCTTTTTTCACTTTCATTAGCGACTTCAAGTTTTTTTAATACGCTTCTTATTTGTTTTGTCCGCTTGTCGACGAGTTGCTCTAGATTAGTATTCAGCTCTTTTAATTGTCCATTTTGCTGATTTACATGACGCTGTAAAATCTCATTTTGCTTTTTGAGTCTAAACTTTTCGACGCCTGATTGGATAACGCTAATTAAGTGATCGTTTTGCCAAGGCTTTTGCACGTAGGCGTGAATGCCTCCTTCGTTAACAGCACTAATTGTTGACTCTAAATCAGAAAAACCAGTTAATAAAATACGCTGGCTATCGGGGGCAACTTTTCTCGCTTTAGCTAAAAACTCCGCCCCACTCATATGTGGCATACGCATGTCACTGATGATGACATCAAACTGTTTTTTTTGCATTTTTTCAAGAGCATCATGGCCACTGGTTGAAACACTCACATCAAATTTATATTGGCGTAAAAGTCGTACTAAAGATTTGAGTACATTAGCCTCATCATCCAGGCATAAAATGCTCGGCGGCTGCTCATTTAATTGCTCTAATACATCAATGTCCGTCATTTTTTTACCAATAAGATAGTGAGTTGTATGGCTAAATTTAGTCTAAGCTTTGGTTGTAAACAACTGATTTATTTAAGCCGTTTCCAAGTATACTATTTGAACAATACGCAAATCATTGTTGTTAGGATTAAATAAGGTAACGCTGTGTTGAAGTTTGCATCTATTTTTACTGTAATTCTCTGTAATTTAGATGAGTACTTATTTAAATAAAATCGAATCTAAGCAAAATCGAGAGTGTGACATAGCTTACTCAATTTGTTTGTTGGCATGTAATATGGTCAGTACGTCGTCAGTTAATGTGGGCTTTTTAGGTAACGTAATATAAAAAACAGTACCTTGGTTTAACTGGCTTTCAACCCGAATTTGACCACTATGTTGCTCTATAATTGCTTTACTTATAGCTAGCCCTAACCCTGTGCCTTGGCCTATTGGTTTTGTAGTATAGAAGGGGTCAAAAATTTTATTTAATTTGTCCTCATCAATTCCACTGCCATTATCGGCAATAGTTATATAGGCATTTTTTTTATCGGCTTTAGTGGTGATACTGATGACACCAACCTTGTCGCAAATGGCTTGAGCGGCGTTAAAAAATAAATTTAAAAACACCTGAGAGAGCTGGGTCGAACGTCCTGTGATGATAACGGGTTCTGTGTCGTAGTGTTTTTCAACGTTGGCGTTGTATTTAATTTCGTTCCAGGCAACACGTAACGTGTTATCAATGAGCTCGGTTATATCAATATCGCCAATTTGGGTTTGATCCGGATGAGCAAATTGCCTTAATCCTTGAACAATCTCCTTAACACGATCAGCTCCTTCAGTCATTTCAGCAATGATATCGCTTGAGTCTGTTTGTAATTCATCAAATTGATAATGTTGTAGCGTATCTGCTAATGTTTGCTGCGCTATGGCTTTTTCTGCTTTGAGTGCGTTAATTAAATGACTAAATTGCTCAAGGTTGTAAGCCAAATTTTGGATATTACTGACAATGTAGCTTAAAGGGTTGTTTATTTCGTGTGCAACGCCTGCCGCCATTTGCCCTAACGAAGCCATTTTTTCAGAGTTGATTAACACTTGTTCAATGTTACTTTGTTTTTCTTCCATTTCTTTTTGTTTAACAAGTAAATTTCGTTTTTCAAATTGTGAAATTGTATTCCCTGCAAAGCTGACAAAGCGTTGCATTAAAGTAATATCGTACTGATTAAATGCGCCAATTGTTTCTGAAAAAATATAGAGCTGGTAGCTTTCTGTACTGGTACTTACTGGGGTGGTGAGCATTGCATGCTGCGAATGCCAAAAAGGATCGGTTACTTGCCAATTAGGAAGTTGGTGTAAGTTAAATACATTTTTAATGTCTCTATTGGGTTTATTTAGTGCTTTGAGTTGGGTAATTATTTCATCACTTTGTGGGTGCGATGCTGTAACTAATGTAGATAATTCATTGCTGGGGTTTATTTTAATTAAAATAGCCGCAGAAAAAGCAATGGCTTGCTGCAAAATATCAAAAAACTCAGTGAGTAAGGTTTCAGTTCTGTCGTTCTTTAAAATGGCATCTAAGCCGTTTAGAATCAGGCTATTAAAAGCACGGTTTTCCTCAAGTGCTAAATTATGAACCTGTAATAAATGCAGTTTTTCTAATAATATTTCGTTGGTAGTCATACAGAATCACCAAATATTTCGCATGAAATCATTAAATTACCATGTTTACTTGTTGAATCACTAAATGTACCAAGTTCTCCAAAGGTAAAGCCCATAATAAATGGGGTGTTGGGTAATTGTGCTGCAATAGACTCTTTTACTTCTTGCATGGCGTCTTTAATTGACAGCATACAGCCGCCACAAAAAATAATAATAGCGCCCTTTATATTTTTTATTGCATGTAAGTCTGCCAGTTTGGTTAGTGCAGAAACGACCATATCGCCTCGTTTTATTAATTGTTCAGGGCTTCCCGAAGCAAGATAAATAGTATCGCCAACGCTTAAATTTGAAAATAATTCTAGCGTGCCATTTTTTGCTACCGCTGGGTGGCTTAGCAACAGCCTAGGAATATCATCATCGGAGGAAAGGGCTCTTGCCAGTGGTGTCATCGTTGATTGTGCAAGAATATTTCCTGAAATTAAGGCGTTTAATCCTATGTTTTTTCGCCATTGATTATAAACATCAAAGGCGGGCTGGTTATCAATTGTGTTTAATATGCGCCCGTCAACGTCTGTCACTGTACCCTGCTGGTCTGTTTTATCATACCCTGAACTATAAAAGCCGAATGTTTCTACACTGGGGTATAACACCGCAATAATAAAACCTTGTTGGTATACATTTTCAGTATCGCTAAAACACCACTTGGCTGAAATATCGTTATCGGCGCAACTTCCTCCAAAAACAGGTATACGCTGGCCGATTGCATCTTGAATTCCCTGCAAAACTAGCTCCTCATTACCTGGAACTTGAAAGCACCAGACCATTTTGGGCGCGAGTCCAATTTGGCCTGCATTAGCAATGGCTTTAAGTACAGTTTGAGCGGCATTTTCTCTTAGGTTATCGGTTGCATTACAACTTGCAACACCATAATGCCCATTTGAGTCTTTAATCGATAATAAACTAATACTTTGCTCATTTAATGATAAGGTTTGGTTGGTTGATGACCCAAGGCATGTTGAGATGATTAAACAATTGTGAGTGTTTTTTAAAAAGCCTGGCTGGTTATTAAAAAGGTATTTAATACTCAAGTTTCGGAGTTCATTTTTTAGTAAAAAAAAAAATGAACTTTCTCTTATTCTAACGCCTCTTGCCGTAAGGT
>NZ_JBEOOG010000064.1:0-23990 GCF_040308965.1 Pseudoalteromonas sp. MER144-MNA-CIBAN-0113 | reverse complement strand
CTGCAAACCGGGTTGCCAAATCGATGATTTACTGCCTTGGAATATCAAAAGCTAGGTGTGGATTGCCGGACGCTTACTAATTACTCATCAATAGAGTCTTTTCGGGCAAAATGACGGGGAAATTGTCTTGGCAGTGGTCTTTAAATTTTAATGTAGGCGTTAAGCTTGCTGACGCGAAAAGCGTAGCTTTTAATGGCAAAACCCGATCTCCGCAACTCGATGCTCGTCGCCTTTATTAGTATATGTCGCATTGACGACGGCAACCAAAGTGTGATTTGTCTTTAAATCAACTCTGCTGCAAATAATACATCCATGAAGCTGGGTTCCTGTCAGCATCCATGCTTCCACTTCCTCACGCTGCGAAACTTCGTTTCGGTCAATCGTCACCCACGGCGCCCCGAGGATCACACTGTTTCCTCAATTTAAATTAATGATATGAACGTAAATGCTGTGTATTCGCCGTCCATGGCGAAGTCACCGCTTTAATTGCTTCCATGCAATCAATTACTCATCAATTGAGTCTTTTCGGGCAAAATGACGGGGGAATTGTCTTAGCATTAGCCTTTAATTCAATAGTGAGTTAATGCTCATAAAGTTCATTACTGATATTGTCTTCTTAACCATTCAACTTCATTTGTTCCAATTCTATTTAAATTACCAACTAAATTACTAACCCTATTTTGGGTATCTAAATCTTCAAGATCTCCAATCCAAACATATTTCGAGTTATCTGTAGATTTGTACTCTAAAGTACCATCTTCTGCTTTTACTGGCATTACCCTGTTAGTTAAATCACTCATAAACTCAACATGCACTAAATCAAAAAAAGAACTTTCTGATTTTACAAATACTTTCCCAGAATAAAAATACTTCCTTATATTTGCTAAGTCTTTCTCTATATCTCTATTTCTATCTTTTTCAGGTATATCTTCTTGATTAGGATCATAACCTAACTTCTCAAGTAATATTTTTTCATCTGCCTTTAGTGAACTATTTATTATTTCTTCGAGAGAGGACATGATAGGTAAAACAAGGTCAAATTGCTTACCTTTAGATAACCTTGTGAGTTTTGTAAAAGAAAACATCCGCGAATTATCAATTCTTGCTGTATCACATTTTGGGGTTACACAGAGTAAAAAGCAGCCCATATCGAAACTATAGACTACTGTGCCTTGAGTCAAATATGGTAGCTCTATGTCTATCAGCAGGTCTTCAAAAGTTCTTCGAAAAGATGTAAGGATAGATAAGTTTTTTGAGTGATCATCGACTGATTTAGGGCTGCCTATTATGTTTAATAAACTGGTTAAACTTAAAATGCTTTTTTTACTTTCTATAAATTTCTGAGTTTCTTTAGGAGATACATGTTTTTCCAGCACCACTCCTATATCTGAAAGAAAACCTTTTGTTATAAGTTCTTTAAAATCATCATTAGTCAAAGTGTAAGGTTTATTTTTAGATATAAACTCTTTAGAAATAGATTCACATTTATCATCGACCCACTTTTCAATAGCATTTTTATCTAAGGTTGCCTTATCTACTTTATTAATAGCTAATATATTTCTCAGATAAGATACAAAATTTTCTAGCATAAAAACTTCAGAATCTTCAACTTTAGGGAGTAGAGCACGATGAGCTAAATAAGCGGTATCTAACTCGCTATCAAACCTGGTTAATATCCGTCCAGTATTATGTCTAATCGTTGCAGCGGCTTTCATCGCAAAAGTAGGAACAAGACCATTTACTAATGCTTCAAACTCTTCAAGAGCTTTTAGAGGGAGTTCTACCTCAGAAATTTCTCTCTCCCTTCGACCTCCAGAATCAGGTTTGTTATAAAAAGAAATTTTCAAATTTTGTGCTGATAACTGAAATTCACCAGAGGGTTTAACATCTTCATTATTTAATTCAACTTGCAATGAATCTCTCAATTCAGATAAGTTATTTTCACCTGTATAAATAATGATATTCCTTATTCGCCCTCCAGACTCAAGGTCTGATTCTAGTATCTTCTTGACTATTGCTTTACTATAACTATCATCGCTTCCTTTTAGCATCCAATCCAAAATAATTATATCCGCTGTAGCTGCCACTTTTCCAGCTTTCGTGGCAAAATCATTAATATCATCATTAGTAATTTGAGGCTGATATAAACCAGCTACAATACCATTTTCATAAAATGCGTTTGTAAGCTTTAAAGCATCTAACTGATGACCTTCTACTAGTGGCTTTTCAGTTGAATCGCCAACTTCTGATGATTGACTTTTATTTTCTGACTCTAATAAGGGGTTGTTACTGGTTGGATCTTCCATTGGTTCTAAGTCAAATGCTGTATTTAAGCCTAATCCAGCTTGATCATCGATTATCAGTACTGTTTGCACGTAATCCTTAACGATTGCATTACAATGCTCATTAAAAGCTGTCATTTTTAATATCCTTATCGAGTTGCTTAACAATAAAGCATGGAGATTCACTACTTTTCCTAGTCATTAGTTCAATATCAAAACCCTCTCTATTCAAGGTCTCTTTACAAATATACAATCCCATCCCTCTGCCATTTTCTTTTCTTGAAAAAGTAAATTCAAAAATTCTGTCTTTATCAATAGTAGGGATATACGGACCATTATTCTCTATTGTTAAGCCAGTCTCATTTGTATTTAAAATAATTTTCTTATTTTTATTTTCACTGTCTGATTGGGTATTTAGCCAATATATAGCATTATCAATAACATTTATGAATACAGGTAAGAATGTTGAAGGAAAAACTCTAGTTGTTGAGTTTATAAACGAATTTGTCACTTCAAATTCAATCAAATGTCTGCTTAACCTTTCTTTGAAAATATCTAGCAAATAATTCTTAATTTCTTTTCCGGTAAGATCAACTTTATTTCGATATAGTCTTCTGTTTAATGGTGTAAACATTTTTAAATAACCATCTAAATGAGAGAAACTATTACTGATATTTGAATATAAAGTTTTTAGCTTAGGGTTGTTATCAGCCCAAGGCTTAAGAGATTTAATTGAGCTTCTAACATTACGAGCTGTACTACTAAACTCATGTTGTATAATACCTAACGACATACCAAGCTGAGCAAAATCAAAGTATTGGTTTAAAGAGTCTTTAACTTGTTCATTTTCATTTTCTAATGCGGTTAAAGTATCTGAAAAATTTAAGCCATCATCTTTAAGCTCTCCTAATACCATTTCAACTGCATCACGCATTTTGCTAAAGTATTGTTCTGTTTCTTGGGAAACAATTTCAAGTTCTTTCTCCCAATTAGAAATTAAATGAGCTGAATCTTCAGTTGAGAGTGTATCAATGGGGGTTGAGTTAATATTTGCCATTACTTCAGATAATGTATTGCTTAACTCACTCGATTTCACTCTCGCTTTTCCTTTTATAACAGCATCTATTTCACTAACATTAGCCGTCAGTTCATTTTTATATTGGGAGATATTCTTTTTCAGAGATTTTTTTTCCTCTTCTAACACCTCACTAACACGCTCTCTTAATGAAAATGAAAGGTTATTATCTTCAATATAACTTGCTATTTTACTCTCCACACTCATTTTACTTGGTTCGATAACATCATGGTTAAGCTTTTCTTTTGTTTTTAAATAGCTTTCCCAATCTTTATTTAAATTTTTATTTAAACCTATATTAGGTTTAGTAACTTTAGATTCTTCAATTACCTTTTTGTAACTATCTTTTATATAATTTCTAAGTCTTGAAACAAAATTATATTTGTCTTTATCATCCCAATTGATATTTGCTTTTGCTATTTCTGACTCAGTCGTTTTAATTATGGTTACAACTTCACTCGAGAAGTAATTATTATCAAATCGTTCAAAAAATAACTTTAGCTCTTCTTCAAATTTTAACTTTTTTGGACCGACATTTTTTTTCCGTCTATCTAAAGCAGCTTTTTCTGCTGTAATTTCATTTTTTAAAGCAGTTTTTATCTCATTGAAACGATCATTCGTTGAACTATCCCTGAAGAAATCAGCTGCTAACTGATCAAAAAAATTCTCTAAGATACCTTTAAACTCACGATATGCTAGATTTTCAATAAGTCCTTCTCTACCTGCTTTTTCTATTAAGTTTTTGTTTTTTTCGTGCTCTATATCGATTGCACCAAACATAAGTCGATAAGAAAAGAAGGCTGTTGCAGCTCGTTTTGTTCTTTTTTCCTCAAATTTCAAAAAGTCAAACTCTTGTTTCCCATAAGGTAAAACGCGAATACCATCTTTATAAAGATATAGCCCTCCATACATACCTAACTTCGTTTTTATATCGGTATATATTTGGGTAGGAACCAGACTTTCAGAAGGAGTACCCTGAAGATAAGAAAATTTAATTTTAAAAGGTCCACAACGTGTTTTTGCACCGTAACTTTCGTTCCAATTAATGATATGTTCTTGCGCCTCACCTTTATAAACAGTAACAGCTCCTTTAAATTGACCGTACTCATCAAACTCACCTTCAATATAATGATCCGCACTCATTGCGTCTTCGAGAGTAAAGAAGCCATCTTCAATTAACTCTTCTGGATCAGCCGTGCCTTGATGTAACCTGAACTTAGTAGAAAGTGAAAAGCGTTTTTGACTTACCAAAGAATTAGAAAATCCAACTAATATTTTTTGTAACTCAGTAGTACCCGTATCATTCGTTTTAATATCTGAATTTAGTGTTTCATCGCAGGGCAGTATTATGAAATGAGTACCTCGCCCTAAGCCATCTAAAAGAGGTGGAGTATTAATTTCAGATATATCCCCTGCATCTAAAGCCTGTTGCCAGTTTTCGGTTGATTCTTTATGCAAGTTATTAAAAAGAACCTGGGGAGAAAATGTTAATTTTTTAGAGTCTTGGATAATTAAATCCATATAATTTGAGGGTACTTTATTACCAAGCTCTTTTAAATTAGTAATAAGCTCGTCTACCATACTCTGAATATCTGTATTATTCGGTAATATCCCTTTTGGAAAGGTCCGAGTTGGTATAACTATATCTGAAATACTTATTTCAGGAATCTCAAATTGGGCCCAATGTACTAGAGCAACTACAAGATCATGTAACCCATCTGCTCGTTCTGCACGACTTAAAACAATAACTTGCCTTCCAATAGAAGCTATCGCTAAGCGACCAATACCTTTTTCCCCCATAAGCTTTCGCTCTATCATACCCTCAGGTATATATTCTGACTTACGGTTCAGTCCATACTTACTAGATGTCCCAATAGTCAGCCACTTACTAATAAAATCATTTTCAGTCATCCCGACCCCATCATCTCTTAAAGTAAAAAGATTTTGGTCTCTAAAATAGTCAATCTCAACATTCTGAGCATATGCGTCATGTGCATTTTTAAATAATTCATGTATCGCTGTTGGGATACCAGCTATTTGCTGCCTACCGAGCATGTCTACAGCTCTTGCACTCACAGTCATTTTTGCCATTTAATTTTTAAATCCTTAAAAAACTAAAGTTACAAATTGAAAAATCTTTACCCGATTTAACTTCAATTTCGACTACACATTAATTGCTTTAGCAACATAGTATTACCTCTTATATATTAAATAAAGAATTATTGAGGTAAGTAAATTCTATTTGATTAATCGGCTAAGTATTTTTTGGGGGGTAAGGTGGATAAGAGATTGCTTAATGTAACTTCTAATCATAGCGAGCATTTACTTGAAATACACTTGTCCCATAATATGCTCTTTTATATTATTTATTAGTGCTTTACCTAAATCGATCGGGACTGCGTTACCAATTTGCCTTGCAGCAGCCATTACGCCACCTAAGAATTGATAATCATCAGGGAAGGTTTGCAAACGCGCGGCATGGCGAAGCGTTATTCCATGGTTTTCCCATGGGTGTAAAAAACGGCCTTTTGAAGGGTTATTACAACCTGTCGTAATCGTATTTGCGGGTGAATGAAAAAACATCCTACCATATACATCTTTGTGTCCAGAGTAATCGTTCTGATGACATGGAAGTGTAAACTCTAACTCATCCCTACTCCCCATCAGCTTAGTATCATTAAAACGTTCAACCATGGATGGCTTATGGCTCATATGTTTATTACAAAAATCATTTTCAGATAATGGTTTACCAAATTTTAATGATTTAACAACCTCTTCAGATTTTTTAAGATCCCAGTTAAGAACTTCGCTCATCCGTGGTACTAAATCCTTGAGTACATTTTCTGAAGGGCGTTCAAACGCGATTGAAGCGCTTCGCCACGTGTTTTTTACAAGGGCTTTATCGAAATCCGGCTTTATGTGGGTTGGTTTTGGTGGCCACTCTAGGTTTTCGATATTTATGTCGTCTCTGACGGCCAAGATAAACGCGCGCCGGCGACTTTGTGGAACACCATAATCTCTCGCATTTATGATTAATGGTTTACCAGTTATGACTTTGTATTCTTTCTCGTTAGCTAACTTTAGAAACTTATTTAAATAACTCGCATGTCTTGGCCAAAGCAAACCAGGTACATTTTCAACTAAAAATGCTTTTGGCATCAACTTTTCAACAAAATCGAAGTATCTCAATAAAAGCTGATTGCGAGGATCGTCTTCACCACTGCCTTTAATTCTGTGTGTAGAAAAACCTTGGCAAGGAGGGCCCCCAAGCAGAAGGTCTAAATCTCCAGACTCTAAGCCTTTTTCACTCATTAATAAATCGATGTTCAGTGGTATTATGTCTTCAGCATAAACGTGGGTATTTGCACCAAGACGCTCGACAATATTGTGCTGATAAGTATTCGCAGCATGTTGATCAAATTCTACAGCAGCTAAGATATCAAAACCGACCTCATGCGCGGCTAAAGAAAAGCCACCAGCGCCTGAAAATAGATCTATTACTGTTAATTTAGTCATATACCGCTGTTTTTAGATAGTTACAAGGCGCAGAATTATACTTAACTAAGCCAGCTTGTAAAAGAAAGGTTTAATATAAATATTTTCTAAGATTCAAAGTCAATTCTAAAATAAATTCATAAACACCTATCCACCAACCCACTCCAATTCCCCGTGATCACACCCGAAAGTTATAAATTGATGAGTAATCACTTGCATGGATGCAAGTTAAGCCGTGACTTCGCCATGGATGGCGAATACACGGCGTTTACGTTCACATCAATTTTTAACTTGAGGACACAGTGTGATCCTCGGGTGCGCCGTGGGATTCCAAAGGGCGGTCGGCGGCAGCCGCCCTTTGGTTGCCATCGCCAACGCGATAAAACCTCGAATAGAGGTTATTAAATCCCTTTTCCCAAAACCAGTGAAAATCACGGCTCAAGCCAATTCCCACAAAAACAAAGCGCGAGGTAAACTCCCGCCTACATTCATAAACACCAATCTACCAACACACTCCAATCCCCCCATGATCACACCCGAAAGTTATAAATTGATGAGTAATCACTTGCATGGATGCAAGTTAAGCCGTGACTTCGCCATGGATGGCGAATACACGGAGCTTACGTTCACATCAATTTGTAGCTTGAGGACACAGTGTGATCCTCGGGCGCGCCGTGGGATTCCAAAGGGCGGTCGGCGGCAGCCGCCCTTTGGTTGCCATCGCCAACGCGATAAAACCTCGAATAGAGGTTTTTAATCTCTTTCCCAAAATCATATATAAATCACGGCTCAAGCCAATTCCTACACTTTAAAAGCGCGAGGCAAACTCACGCCTACGGCACATCCTACAAATTTAAAAGCTGCGCTTTTCGCGCGAGCAAGCTCTGCGCCTACAAGTTAAAGCGCGACGACAAACTACTCTGCAACCACTTGTTTAAACCGTGCGAAGGTTCGCATGCTTTCATCAGCAATCATTACCTCATAATCTGGGTTTTGAGCAATTAGCTCATATTGCCCATTAGGTAATTTATTAACTTTGCGCAGTAAATACTGCCCTTCCCCGCCTATATCATCTCGCTCTATCGCCACTATTTGGCCACGTAGCGATCCGGCTTTATCGGACGTTATTAGCTCAAGTAATAGTAAATCACCATCAAGTATTGGGTGTTTACCGCCATTCATTGAGTTACCCGATGCGTGTGCTAAAAAATGCACTTGCGGGTCGAGCTTGCCCGCGCCAAGTGGTGCGTCCATCAATTCCATATCGCTTTCATCCCCTGTTTTAAAATGCCCACAGGCAATTTTTATATTGGGGAAATACGGTAGTTTTAATGTGTTATCTTGCTCTTTTGTTGTATCGGTACGATCTTTAAACGCTAGCTGAGTAACATTGTCAGCTTGTTGCTCAGTATTTTGCTCAGTTGTTGCTAGGTTTACTTCTAGCCGTTGACTGTATTTAGCTAAGCTGTATTCAACCAGCTCTAACACGGTGTTGTTTAATAATTCGAGCTTATCTGCGGGTACGTCAAACGTGGCTTTTACTGTGTCGTTTTCTAGCGTAAACCACTGCGTGCCATCTTTATTTTTATTGGTGTAAGCTTTGATTGGGTTTTTACGCCAGTAGCTTTGCCATGTTTGTGAATCAGCGGCAGCTTGCTGCTCTTTGGCTGATAAATCGTGTTGTTTTAAATTTGGGTGGCGCGCTAATACTTTAGCACTCATGGCTGCAAGTTCTGCAACTGTTGGGGGAATGGTAAAACCATTTAATGCCACATAAGCTTCAAGCAAAATAGCTTTAAAGCATTTGGTCATACTGGTTGTTTGTATGCCCTTATGTAAAAAGTCATAGAACGGCGCTAGTTGCTCAGCACCTTGTTGTGCCTCATCATCAATGTTTTGTGTTTTAGCAATTAGCTCAAACCAACTAGTGTAATTGCTGTTTACCTTTTTTATATCCCCATAGTAGTAGTAAAACTCACTTAAGGTGGGTAAATGCCCAAGTTGCTCAGCAAGTTGAGTTATATCTTCAATCGCGGTGGTGCGCTGCGCCTTAGCAAGTTGCTGCCAGAAGTCGGTGACTTTTAAATCAATATTTATAAAACAGCCATCAGCTAGATTTGGCTTTTTAAGCTTTTTCACTACTCCACTTGGCGTAGTTTCATGGAGTAACGCATAAGGCTTATTTAAAAAGCTATGGTGGTTACCAATAAAGTCGAGCACCACTAAATGCGTTTTACCTTCTAGCGCACGCAAACCACGCCCTAATTGCTGTAAAAACAGGATTTTAGAATCACTTGGGCGCAGCATTAAAATAGTATCAATGCTTGGTAAGTCAGTGCCTTCGTTAAACAGATCAACGGTAAATAGTACTTCAACTTGGCATTGTTCTAATTGGTTAAGCGCCTCATTACGGCGTACTTTTGATTGGCTGTGTACTGATAGTGCTTTTACACCCGCTTTATTAAACGCATCAGCCATGTAATCGGCATGTTTGGTGGAAATACAAAAGCCCAAGGTGCGTTTTTGTTTATATTGCTGCCACTGTGCAAGCGCATGATCGGCTCGTTTTTGTGTCGCAAATTTGTTTTCTAGTGCTGCAGGATCAAATCGACCATTGCGCCACGGAATGGCTTGGTAGTTTACGTTTTCGTCCCAAATACCATAGTAATGAAACGGCACTAACGTTTTTTGATCAATTCCTTGCGTTAAGTTTCTCTCAAATACTAAATTGTTGTCGCACAATCCTAAAATATCGGCTTGGTCGGTTCGTTCTGGCGTGGCGGTTAAACCGAGTAAAAACTGTGGTTCAAAATAATTTAATAGCTGACGATAAACACGTGCGCTGGCATGATGAAACTCATCAACAATGATGTAGTCGAACGCCGTTGGTGCAAATTGCTTTAAATGATTACTTCGGCCAATGGTTTGAATAGAGGCAAATAAACAGTCGGCGTTTTTGTCGCGGTGTTTACCGTTATAAAATCCCGTTGAAAGCGGCAGTAGTTCAGCGAAAGTACGCTGTGCTTGTACAAGTATTTCTTCACGATGCGCGACAAATAATACCCGTTTAGCTTTGAATTGTTTAACATCAAACGCGCTTAACCATGTTTTACCCATGCCTGTTGCTAACACTACTAAGCCACGTTTAAAGCCCTCAGCGCGAGTTTGCGCTAGAGCATTGAGCGCTTCAATTTGAGCTGGCCTTGGTGTTTTAGCTTCGCTTTGTTCAATAATTTGTTCCGCTGTATCGGCATGATTTACCGCTACAAACTGCTGTGTTTTGCGCCTAGCAATGTAGTTATTAATCCATTCATGGCTTAAATGGGTAACAAATTCGTGGTTGAAAATATGATTAAAAGCATTCCGAATACTTAAAAATTGCTGCGCTGCTTGGCTTGTTTTTGGCTGCATGTAATCATGTCTAAAATTCCACTCATGACCTTTAGTAAGGGCGCTGGCGCTAATGTTACTTGAGCCGATAAAGGCACAACCAGACGTAATTTCGCTGGTGTCATTTGTTTTGACAAAAATATACGACTTCATGTGAAAGCTTTGGTTGCTCTGTGTTTGGTAAATACGCACATCAGCACCACGATCCACTAATACCATTAGCTCTCTGAGCGCATTAGGATGAGTAATATCAAGGTAATCGGAGGTTAACAGCTTTAGTGTTGCGCCACTTTGTAAAGCTTCATTGAGTGGGTCAAATAATAAAGCCAAGCCACTGGGTTGGATAAATGACACTGTGATTTCAATCTCTGTGGCATTATTTATTGCATGTACAAGATTAGGTAATAGCGGATCATCGGCACCCGTAATAAGCTGCTGCTTATTACTTTGCAATTGGTGCTGTTCGTTAAAGCTATTCATTTATTAATTCGCTGCGCGTTAATAATGCATTAAGCCACACTTCACTTTCGCGCTCTGGTCGTTGGTCGACCGTTTGCCATTGTTTTAGTATTTTAAGCTCGGTATGATGGGTGATTAGCGCGGTTAAGCCATCTTCATTTAAATCGGTAAATTCGCGGCCATTGTGCACACGTTCTTGCGTGCCGTATTTAAACGACACATACAAAACACCGTTTGGTTTTAGGGCATTTTGCAGCTTTAAAAACACCTGCGGTAACTCTACTTTTGGAACGTGTAATAAGCTGGCGCAACACCAAATGCCATCGTACTTATTGGTACAATTAAGCTGCTGAAAGGTTTTAACCTCTACGGCTTGTTGTAAGTAATTACTGGCTAACTTTGCAAGCTCGGGACTTGCGTCAAATGCGCTAACAGTAAAATCTTGCTGTTTAAAATACATGGCATCGCGGGCGCTACCGCAGCCTGCATCTAATATATGGCCGTGTTTAGGGATAAGCGGTAAAAACTCAGCGTAAAGCGCCGACATATCAACGTTCAGCGTTGAGTCACTGAAGCTTTGTGCGTTTTGATTGTAGTAATTGAGTGTTTTAGTAGGCACTAAATTCACCGCTCCTTGGTTTATTTATTAACAGCGCGAGCTATTAATCTGGTATTCATTTATAACTAATCTACAGTATCAACATTTAAAAATATAGAGCTACGGTAATATATACGCCCTAAGAAGTATGTTTTCATTACAAAAAAGCACTGTTTAATTGTTATAAACCAATGTTATTTACACTTTTACCTATTAACTCTGCATCTTTGAAAGTATTAAAGTTATATAAACGCTTCGGCGCTATTTGAATGAGCAGCGATAATTAAACACTTACCTTAATCCACACTAAAAACATGGCTGTTATTTACCCTGCAGTGTAACGGCTTGAATAAACGTTTATTTAAGCCGTTATAAGCTTACCAAGCGTTTTAAAGGTTACATTACGTGCAATCGCTTTAGCTGCTGGCCTTTTAATAACAACTACCTAACCCTGTTTATATTTACAACTTGGTTTATACTAAAGTGTTGTAATTTTTTAGAGTAATAAAATGCTTAAAGTCGCTTTTGTTGTATTACTAATCTTTAGCTGTAGCGTATTTGCCTGTAACAAAACACTTAAGGTGGGTACTAATGAACGCAACTGGCCGCCTTATGTGGTGGCAGTAAAAAACAATTTAACAGGCGTTGAAATTGACGTGTTGAACACGATTTTTAACGGCTCATCTTTTTGTTTAAAATTTGTGTTGCTGCCTACCTCATCGCGCGCTTTTGAAGAATTAAAAGAAGGCCGTATTGATGTTATTTTTGCCGCGAGTAAAACATCAGCAAGAGCTGATTTTGCCTATTTTAGCGATGCCTATCGTGATGAAGTAGTTCGCCTGTATAAATACACCGAATCGCCTGATTTAAATAACATTAGCGATATTTTTTATAAAGATTTAACCTTGGCGGTTAACCGTGGCAGTTATTATGGCGTTGCGTTTGAGCTGTTTAAACAAAACTACCCCGCTAACGTTATTATGATGCCTACAGCCGAATAACGTTTTGCAATGCTCAATAAAAATAGAGTTGATTACGCAATTGAAGACGAACTAGCAGCGCAATATTTTATAAACCAATACCCAGCAATAGAGGCGGTTACTAATACAGCGGCCATCAATAAGAGTTCTATTCATTTAATGCTAAGTAAAAAAACCATTAGCCAAGTAGAGTTACAAGCTATAAATGAGTTAATTAAGCAAAATAAATCCGCTATACAAGCCATTTACCCACATTACTAAACGCTTAGATTTCGCAACATTTAAAAGCTGCGCTTTTCGCGCGAGCAAACTCTGCAACTACAGTCACAAGCCGGATTATAAACTCCCGCCTACATTCATAAACACTAAGAGTGTAATAGGTGTTAGGTTTTAGGACAGTGACAGAGATTACTAGTTATTAGGCTGTTTGCACAAGCTCGCAACCCGTTGCTCGTATCCAGTAGCAGCGATTTTATATCGCGTCAGATTAAGCCTAAATAAATATTTACCACCGAGAACACAGAGTTCACAGAGAAATGCTTAAAAAATACCGTTCCACCTCTGTGTAGCGCAAAGCGCCTCAAGAACCTCTGTGGTGCAAAATTGTTTTTAAATTAAAAGCGCGAGGTAAACTCCCGCCTACCGATATGATTAACGTTGACGGTTATCGTAGACGGGCTTTATGCCGCGCAAGGTCATTATTCACAAAGAGGTTATGAGACGCTGCGCTGAAAAGAGAAGGCGCTGGGTGCTAGGTTGTGCCCGTAGCCCACTACCCGCCGCCCGAGAACTTTACCTTTCCCCTTTAACCTCAATCAGCTTGCTAATTCGGCCATCGCTTTTTGGCTAAACAAGTGCATAGTTACATAATGTCGTTTTTTAATAATCGTCTTCACAATTTCTTGATCTATATTCAAATAATCATGCACAAGCGCATTGCGTAAACCGATTATTTTACGCCATGAAAGCAACTCATTATCGGTTAAAACACCGAGTTGCGTTAGTTCACTAAATGTTTGGTAGGCATTACTGCTTGTCGTGTTTTTATACTTTTTAAGCCAGTGCTTAGATAAACCAATACACACTTCTGTCATTAACTGTAACAAACGCTCTGCGGCACGGTAATCTCGACTATTAAGCTGCTCGACTTGGCTTAATTCGTTGAGCTCTAGCATATATTCATCAATATGTCGTGTTACTTCACTTACATAAAGCGCTATTCCTGTATCAATCATGCTTACTCGCTATCATCTCAAATTCAAATTGGCTATAAATACGCTGCTGCTCTTTCATCGCTCTAAGGCTATTTTTACCTAAAATTACACATCCGTACTCTATTATGTTGAATGCAAGGTAACTGGGGATTAAGTTTATATCAACGATTGAAATAAGCTGTTCGTTTAGGCTAAGCGCATTGCTGATTTCTAGCTCGAGTTCTTTTGGCCTGAGTCGTTTATCAAACGAGCTAAGATCAAAATTTTTAAAAGCGATAGCAAGATCAATATCACTATGAGGTTGTGCTGTACCTTTGGCGTGAGAGCCATACAACCAAACCACTTCAATGTCGCTATTTTTCTGCAAGTAATTAACTATTTGTTGAAAAATATTATTGCTCAAAATAAAAAACCATTAGTAAAAACTAAGATAATCATAACTTATCTGTTTTATACTGAACACTAAAACCGATAATGTACTTTTATTCACGTAAATTAATTTTAAGTGATGTATTCACCAAAGAAGCGCTAGGTAAAAGGCGCTAGCTTCTGGGGAAGTAGCTAGGTGCTAAGTTATGCCCATAGCCCAAAACCCGCCGCCCGAGAACTTTTACCTTTCCCCTTTAATCACTTTCTCTGTGTACTCTGCGACCTCGGTGGTAAATAGTGTTTTAATTTATTTTATTCACCACGAGGAAGAAGAGGCGCTGCGCTGAAAGAGAAGGCCAAAGGCGCTAGGCTGTGCTCGCTACTCGTCGCTCGAAGCCCGCCGCTCGTAACCTTTAATCACTTTCTCTGTGCACTCTGCGAACTCTGTGGTGAATAAGTTTTAATTTATTTTATTCACCACAGAGGTTAAAGGCGCTAGGCTGTGCTCGCTACTCGTCGCTCGAAGCCCGTCGCTCGTAACCTTTAATTTCAATCTTCCACTTTTTTAGATCTTTTTGCGTAACCAAAACAAGCTGCCTTCGGTGGCTATCCACGCTTGTTTACCAAGTGAATTTAGGTATATCCCTACTTCTTCTTTACTGCCTGGGCTGTAAAAATCAAAGTCGTCACTTTTTAGTTTTTCTTGCCCAGTAAGTAGCTTTATAAAGTGTTTATTAAGCTGTTTAAGTTGCTTTTTATATTGCTTGGCTTGGCTAGAGTCACCATTTTTATGAAATTCACTCAAGGCGCGGCTTGCTGTGGCATGGAGCTCTTCGCTGTCGAAGTCAGCTAAAAACGCATCTAGCTTTTGCCACTGGCCTTTAATTATGTAGCAGTTCATTAGCCAATGCCGATTCGCTTGATTATCCATGGGGTTTAATTGCAACAGTGTTTCAAATTCATCAATGGCAAGTTGTATATTGCCTTGTAGTGCGTTAATTTGTGCTCGGTGCGACCGTAGCATCATATAAGGGCGTGTTTCGTGGATCAGCCAAAAGTGGCCTTGGTTTTGTGCTATGTATTGCTCTGTAATAAAACCCTCAAACAGTTCAAGTAACGCTTCTATCGGTTCAAACGCGCTGGGGGTAAAGTCGCTAAGGATTGCTTCCATTAATTGATCAATCACTTCGTCGTCAATCATTTTGCCAGCAGCAAAGTCATTGCTGTGCTGTTGGTGTGCAAACTCTTCTAAAAATTGTTCGTTAAACGCGGCTTCGTCTTCATCGCTCCAGCGGGTGTTTTCAATAAAACGAATGTTGTAAAGCGCGTCGGCTACAAAGTAGATGTAATTCTTTTTAAATGATTGCGCTAAGCCCTGGTTGCTAGCAAATTTTTTCACTGCAGCTTGCTCAGAGCTGAAGGCACTAAGTACTTCATTCAAACTTGCTAGCACCTCTTTTTGGTGTTTGTTTAGGCTGCGTTTATCAATAAACTTAAGTGCCTGTAATGCCCCTTTACAGTAGTTTGGTAATGGCATATTAGCTTTGAGTGAATCGCGGTAATCGGTTTTCGATAAGCTGCATTTGGTGGGCATTTTAAAGTCTTCGCTCATCACTTTTTGCATGCTGTTATTGTAATTTTCCATCAGGCTTTCGAGGTACTTTAACTCAGCGTCTGTTGTAAAATTAATCTCACCTAGTAGGTCTGGCTGCCATTGGCTGGGCATTATTATGTCGGGCAGTAAGCCTAATCCTAAAAAGTAACCCTGAATAAAGTAATAATCTGGCTGTTTTACACTTAGCTTACTAAGTTTTATAACTTCGCTACGAATTTTTGCGGGCGACATAACTCACTCTTTTTGATATTTTTTATTACAATAAAGCCGTACTTAAAAACAATCAAGTGAGTTAACGTTTAAATAGGCTAGCCTTTAGTATACTTGGCCTGTATAATTTGCCGCCTTATTTACACCTATTGCCTGGTCTATTTTCGCACCTGCTGCGCCCATAACCCTGTCAGTATTTTTCTAGGACACCTTTTTTTGATCTCCACCGCAAATATTACGATGCAGTTTGGCGCAGAGCCATTGTTTGAAAACATTTCAGCTAAATTTGGTAACGGTAACCGTTACGGTTTAATTGGCGCTAACGGCTGCGGCAAGTCGACATTTATGAAAATTTTAAGCGGTGCGCTTACGCCTAGTGCAGGTAATGTGTCTATTACGCCGGGGCTAAAATTAGGTAACCTAAGCCAAGATCAGTTTGCGTTTGAACAATACAGCGTAGTTGATGCGGTAATTATGGGCGACGTTGAGCTTTGGAAAGTAAAACAAGAGCGCGACCGTATCTATTCGTTGCCTGAAATGAGCGAAGAAGACGGCATGAAAGTGGCAGAGCTTGAAAGCATCTTTGCTGAAATGGACGGTTACACCGCAGAAAGTCGCGCAGAAGAAATACTACTTGATGCGGGTATCGATAAAGAATTTCATTATGGTTTAATGGCAAACGTAGCCCCTGGTTGGAAATTGCGTGTGCTGTTAGCACAGGCGCTATTTGCAAATCCTGATATTTTGCTACTTGATGAGCCAACTAATAACTTGGATATTCATACTATTACGTGGCTTGCGAATGAGCTTAACCAACGTAAATGTACCATGATTATTATTTCCCATGACCGTCACTTTTTAAACTCGGTATGTACGCACATGGCCGATATTGATTACGGCGAGCTGCGTATTTACCCAGGTAACTACGAAAAGTACCTTGAAGCCTCAGGCTTGCAACGCGAACAGTTACTAGCTGAAAACGCGAAAAAAAGCGCTGAAATTGACGAGCTGCAAGACTTTGTTAACCGTTTTGGTGCTAATGCCTCTAAAGCAAAACAAGCCAGCTCGCGCGCTAAAAAAATGGATAAAATTAAGCTTGATGAAGTTAAAGCATCAAGTCGTATGAGCCCGTCACTGAGCTTTGATGAGGGCAAAAAAATGTATCGCCAAGCGCTTGAGCTAACCAAGCTTGGCCATGGGTTTGACGGTGAAACGTTATTTACCGGCGGCGACTTATTGCTAGAAGCGGGTGCAAAGCTTGCGGTAATTGGCGAAAACGGTGTGGGTAAAACCACCTTTTTACGGTGTTTAGTTAACGAGCTTGAAAGTTTACACGGTGAGGTGAAATGGTCAGAAAACGCGACCTTTGGTTACTGCCCACAAGACAGCAGCAAAGACTTTGATAACGACTTAACTTTATTTGATTGGATGTCGCAGTGGCGCACTGCTAAACACAACGATTTAATGGTTCGTGGCATGTTAGGGCGTTTATTATTTACCGCAGACGATTCAAATAAAAAAGCGCGTAACTGTTCAGGTGGTGAGAAAAACCGTTTGTTATTTGGTAAGTTAATGATGCAAGACGTTAACGTACTAATAATGGATGAACCAACAAACCACATGGATATGGAAGCCATTGAAGCGCTTAACAATGCCCTAAAAGACTTTAAAGGCACACTTATTTTTGTAAGCCATGACCGTGAGTTTGTTTCGTCACTAGCAACGCGTATTGTTGATATTAAAGACAAGCAGGTAATTGACTTTCAAGGTACGTTTGACGAATACCTGGCAAGCTGCGAAGAAAACAAAGTAGCTTAAGAGCTAGGTTAAAGAAATAGCCTAAACCATTTAAAAGCGGTGCTTGTTTAAGCGCCGTTTTTTTGTGCCTGGGGTTCGGGGTTCGGGGTTCGGGGTTCGGGGTTCGGGGTTCGGGGTTCGGGGTTCGGCCGAATTATGCTTGGTATCAATTAAAACGCAATTGGTAATTTATTTAATAAAAAAGGCAAAGAAAAGCTGTATTTTTTATTTGCTCATTTGCTCTCATTCTTTGCTCTTTGTGCAAATAGGTTTTAAGTGATTTATTGACCACAGAGATTAAGAGACGCTGCGCTGAAAGAGTAAATTAAAGGTTCTAGGTTCATTGCTGATACGACTAGGTGTACAAACTATTTGTACAAGCCCGCTGCTCGCCACGCGAAGCCCGTTATCTTCTTACTCGCTTCTCTGTGCTCAAACAAGAAATTAGATTTAGACGTTAGATAAAATGCGCGAGGTAAACTCCCGCCTACGGATATGATTAACATCTGGATTTAACGTAGGCGGGGCTTTATGCCGCGCAAGACCATTATTCACAAAGAGGGCGAAGAGACGCTGCGCTTTTAGAGGAAAAAAGCAACTATCAGGGTGTAGCAGCGATTTTATAAGCATTGCATTTACCCGCACCTCGCAGCCCGCAGCTCGTGACCTTTAACCTTTAACCTTTAACCTTTAACCTTTAACCTTTAACCTTTAACCTTTAACCTTTAACCTAAATAATAAAAAGAGGAGCATTGCTGCTCCTTTTTAAATTTTACTTAGGTTTATTTAATATCAAACCGGTCGGCGTTCATCACTTTTACCCATGCGGCGACAAAGTCGTGTACAAAACGAGTTTTGTTATCGTCTTGAGCATAAAACTCTGCCAATGCACGGAGTATTGAGTTTGAACCAAATACTAAATCAACCCGCGTAGCCGTGTACTTAGTTTTACCACTAGCGCGGTCAACTATGTTGTACTCGCCTTTAGCTGCAGGCTCCCAGCGGTTGTTCATGTCGGTTAAATTAACAAAAAAGTCGTTACTCAGTACGCCTACCTTGTCGGTAAATACACCATGTTCACTATTGCCATAGTTAGTACCTAGTACGCGCATACCGCCTAGTAATACGCTCATTTCTGGTGCGGTTAGCCCCATTAATTGGCTGCGCTCTAGTAATAGCTCCTCGGCGGATACAGCGTAGTCTTTTTTCAGCCAATTTCTAAAACCGTCATGAATTGGTTCTAATGGCTCGAATGACTCTGCGTCGGTCATGTCATCACTAGCATCGCCACGCCCTGGGGCAAACGGTACGGTTATATCAACCCCTGCCTTTTTAGCCGCTTGCTCAACCGCAGCGGTGCCGCCAAGTACAATTAAATCGGCCATACTAACAGGCTTAGTTAAACTCGCTTGCAGTGTTTCAAGTGCGCTAAGTACTTTAGCTAAACGCGCAGGTTCGTTACCTTGCCAGCTATTTTGCGGAGCTAGGCGAATACGGGCGCCATTTGCACCACCACGGTGATCTGAGCCTCTGTAAGTGCGGGCGCTATCCCATGCGGTATTAATTAAGTCGGTTTCACTTAATCCACAATTAAGTAGCTTCGCTTTTAAATCGGTTATTTCAGCGTCGCTTAGGGTGTAATCAACTGCAGGAATAGGATCTTGCCAAATTAAATCTTCACTGGGTACATCGGCGCCCAAATAACGTGATTTTGGCCCTAAATCACGGTGGGTTAACTTAAACCATGCGCGGGCAAATACGTCAGTAAAGTACTCAAAATCGTCATTAAAACGCTCAATAATTTTACGGTACGCTGGGTCGAGCTTCATTGCCATATCGGCATCGGTCATTATTGGGTTTAAACGAATCGAAGGGTCTTCCACATCAACGGGTTTATCTTCTTCATTAATATTAACCGGCTCCCACTGATGAGCACCTGCAGGGCTTTTGGTTAGCTCCCACTCGTAATTAAGCAACAATTTACAGTAGCCGTTATCCCATTTAGTTGGGTAGGTTGTCCATGCGCCTTCAATACCTGAGGTCATGGTATCGCGGCCAATGCCACGGGTTTTATGGTTATTCCAGCCAAGGCCTTGCTCGTGCACATCGGCGGCTTCTGGCTCTGGGCCTAAGTTTTCTTCTTTGCCGTTACCATGCGTTTTACCTACTGTATGGCCACCGACCGTTAGCGCTGCGGTTTCTTCGTCGTTCATTGCCATACGCGCAAAGGTTTCGCGCACTTGTTCTGCGGTTTTAAGCGGATCGGGTTTACCATTTACCCCTTCTGGGTTTACGTAAATTAAACCCATTTGCACTGCCGCTAATGGGTTTTCCATGGTATCGGGTTTATCAACCTGGGTATATCGCTCATCACTTGGCGCAAGCCATTCTTTTTCTGCGCCCCAATAAACGTCTTTTTCTGGGTGCCAAATATCTTCACGGCCACCGGCAAAACCAAAGGTTTTTAGTCCCATTGATTCGTACGCCATATTACCGGCTAAAATAATTAAATCGGCCCATGAAAGCTTGTTGCCATATTTCTTTTTAATTGGCCATAATAAACGACGCGCTTTATCTAGGTTGGCATTATCTGGCCACGAATTAAGTGGTGCAAAACGTTGATTACCGGTACCACCACCGCCTCGACCATCAGCTAAACGGTACGAGCCCGCAGAGTGCCATGCCATACGGATCATCAGGCCTCCATAGTGCCCCCAATCAGCTGGCCACCAAGGTTGGCTTTGAGTCATTAAATCTTTTAAATCGGTTTTAAGTGCTTCTAGGTCGAGTGAATTAAACGCGTCGGCGTAATTAAAGTCGCTGTCGTAGGGGCTGCTTTTGCTATCGTGCTGATGAAGAATGTCTAAATTAAGTGAGTTTGGCCACCAATCTGTATTGGTGTTTTCGGTTGTAGTATTACTGCCGTGCATAACCGGGCATTTACCCGCTTTATGATTATCCATATTGAGCTCCTTTTTAAGTATAAATAAAAACGCCCATGCTTACTGCTTTTGGCATTCACCAATTGGGAGCGCTGTTATTTGTTTTGTCATTATATTAATGACGTGTATGGTCTCTGCTTATTAAATATACGTGTAGCTGCTTTGATACGCTAGGGCAAAGTAATGCTTTAAAACGATTACTCTCATTTATAAATATGATGATGCTGCCAATGTTTGTGCTTAGCGTAAATAAATATTAAAACTTTTTATAAAATAGATGATCGTTATTAAAAATAGCCACGTAATGTATGCTGAAGGGTTTGAAAGTGACTTAGGTTTTCTTAAGTGCACAGTGGAATACCCCCCTTCGCCATGAAATTATAGTTATAAAAGGTGTATAAGTTACTTATGCACCTTTATTTCTTTCTTATTTTTATCTATTTGAATTTAGTTAAGTAAAAATTCAGGTAGGCACATATACACTACGCCTTATCTCCTATTGTTCCCTGAGATGTTGATATAGTTTTTTCCAGCCCACCTTGGGCTGGTTTTTTTTTGCCTATAATTACTGCTACTCAAGTTAATGCCAGCTTCCCTATCCTCACCCTAGTACCAATGATGTGCGCATGTTAAAGTTAACAAAGCGATTAATTAATTTTTTAACTAGGCATATCAATGCGTTTTTATTTTTTACTATTTATTGTATTTATTGGTGTTTTTTCATCTGCGGTGCAAGCTGCTGATAAAAACACCGCAGCACTCAACGAGCAACAACAGCGTGAATTAGCACAGCTAGAAGCCCCTTTGTACAAACCATTACTTGAACGTTATATTCTCGACGAATTAAAGTCGGTTCGCCAAGATCAACAAAAACTGCGTGAAGACGTGACCAAACAAGTTACGCATGCACAGTTAGACACCGCCGATCGGGCGCTTACCTACACCACAGATACCATTAATAATGTATTTTTTATTATTACCGCCACCGCGTCTATTTTGGTATTAGTGGGCTGGAACTCGTTACGTGATGTAAAGAACAAAGTAGAAGATATAGTAAACACCCGAGTGAGTGTTATTACTGATGAGTATGAAGATCGCTTGAAAATATTAGAAGAAAAACTGCGAGTACGCTCTGAAGAAATACTCAGTAACCAAGAACGCATATCGATCACCAACGAAGTTCATTCGTTATGGATGCGAGCCAACCTTGAAAGTGATATTGCCAATAAAATTGAAATATTCGATGAAATTTTAAAACGTAAACCAGAAGATGTAGAAGCCATTGCCTACAAAGCGGATGCTTTATTAGAATTAAATGAGACTGAGCAAGCTATTGAGCTTTGTAATCAAGCAATTGATATAGATAGCGACTATGGTTACGCATACTGGCAGCGCGCCTGTGCGTATGCTTTAACGCATGAGCATGCAGATGCTCTAGCTGATATAAAAATGTCGCTTGAATACTCACCTAATTTACGAAACGAGCTACTTCACGAAAGTGCTTTTGCCAGCCTACATGATAACGATAGCTTTAATGCTATTGTTTCAAACGAAGCTTAGGGTCTGCTGACCCTAGCGTTTGAAGTATAAGTCTATTGATTTAGAGAGCAGCTCGTCTAGCTGCTCTTCAAAGTCTTCTATGTCAATTTCAAAATGATTTAAGTACGCTTTAGCCTGCACCTGAGATAAATTGCGGTTTTTAACGCTGTATTGGCGCTCATCTTTTTGCTTGTCGTATCGAGGTAAAAATAATAACTGCGCATAATAAGGCGATTTAATGTGCTTGTTCGCAAAGCGACAAAAGTCTTCAATGTGGTCTACGCCATCAGGGCCTAAACAGCCTGGCTCTACTCGATACATTACACGAATTTTTTTCTCGTCACTTAGCTGCATAATTAATAATTACCTAAAAAATAAAACCCTAACCACTTTACCATCTTTGATCTGATAACTTGATATAAGCTCTGAACGTTTATCTATAACGTTCGCATCCGTTGAACAGGTTTCTGACAGTTCATGGTCTATTACAATATCACCATGCACAATACGCTTGATTGGTGATGATTGCAGACACTTAAGTTTTTTAAACATAATGCCATAACGCGCTATTAGTTTTTCTTTACCTTTAAATAATAGCTCATTCGGGAAAATATAAAACTCAACATCTTCATCATACATGCGAATAAATTCTTCAATGTTACGCGCGTTGTAAGCATTTACTAATTGCTCAACAACAGCAAGTGACTCACGCGACTGTTTTGCTTTGGCTTGTTGCCTTGCTGTAAGTGCCTCTTTTGCTTGTGTGACTGCTTGCTCAGCTTGCGCAACAGCCTGGGCTTTATCCGCTTTACTATTAGGCTGCTGAACGGGCTTTGTAGATTCGCTGCCAAGTACTTGAGAGTCATCTGCTTTTACTTTATCAACAACCGGCTTTTTTGGTGTATTAGTCTCTTTGCTTAATGTATCAAGCGCGTCTTGTTGTTGCGCTGCATTTTTTTGCTGTGTTTGTTTAGTCTCGTCCAGCGGTGTTGATTGCTCTATAGCATGACTATTTAACGTGAAAGCGGCCAATAAACAGACACAAATAATAAATAAAGATTTCATGGATTTCCTAAGTACGAAGACTAAATACAATTAAAGCGCAACATAGCAAATTTTAGGCCTCTGAGATAGTTATTATAACGTTATAGCTAGCTACCAATACTGTTCAACCGTGATATGTCCCGGCTCTTTTCGACGATTACGCTTATAATTTTGAGCCAATAATAACTCTGTGGTGTCTTTAACCATTTGCGGGTTACCACACAGCATAAATTGGGCGTTATTTGGTGTAGCGCATAACCCGACGTGCTCATATAAAGCGTTGTTTTCAATCACAGTGGTAATTCTGCCTGCTAAGCCTTGTAAAGGCATCTCACGGCTAACAACCGGAATATAGTTGAGTTGACTAGGGTGTGATTTTATTAGTTTGTTAATAAGCTCCTGATAGCTTAAATCGCTATTTTGCCGTACACCATGCACTAAATTTATGTGTTTGTATTTTTGCCATACTTCGCTCTGCTGTAACATTGATAAAAATGGCCCAATAGCTGTGCCTGTACTAAGCATCCACAATTGCTCACTCGCAGGCACTTCATCTAGAGTAAAAAAGCCAGTTGCTCGGCGCTCTATTAATACGGTGTCACCTGGTTTGAGTGTGGCTAAATGAGAAGATAGTAAACCATCAACCACATTGATGAGGTAAAACTCTAAATCAGGACTTTGTGGTGCATTAACATAAGAGTAGGCGCGAGCGATACGTTTATCACCGTCCATAATAGAGAGCTTTGTAAATTGCCCTGCTTTAAACGGCTCTACATCGGCGTGAACGGTTATGCTAAATAACGATTCATTCCACCATTTGATTGACTTTACTGTCGCATCAATCCAATTAGACATAATTACTCCAGAGTGTAAAACGTGTTTTAGCTATCAGCTATCAGCTATCAGCTATCAGCTATCAGCTATCAGCTATCAGCTATCAGCTATCAGCTATCAGCTATCAGCTATCAGCTATCAGCTATC
>NZ_JBEOOG010000063.1:0-24212 GCF_040308965.1 Pseudoalteromonas sp. MER144-MNA-CIBAN-0113 | reverse complement strand
ACAATGAGACATCAACTTCTTTTAAATCATCATGTTATTTGGCTTTTATTATTGGGTTTGAATCCCGAAACTTGAGTAATAAATAATAAATAATAAAAATTAATGAAAGGAATAGTCGAATGAAATATAAGTTAAAAACTATCTACCCGCTAAGTGCCCTTACTTTAGCTATGGCTTTATCATCGGGGCAAAGTTTTGCTGCTGAAGCTCAAGTAAACAGCGACAACGATCAGACGGAAACTAAAACAGCGCAACAAACAGAAGAAAAAGTGGCTAGAAAAGATACCCTTTTTGAAACGATTCAAATCACGGCGCAAAAACGTGAAGCGAGTATTCAGTCAACTCCTATTAGTGTTACCGCTTTTTCAGGCGATGTTTTGGATCAAATAGGTATCACCAACATGGACGATTTTCAGTTTTTCGCTCCAGGTATAACAATTACTAATGATTCTCAGGCAATTGTTAATATTCGTGGTGTTGGCACAACCGCTTTTGGTGTCGCCACTGATCCAAGCTCAACTATTTATATTGACGGAATTTATCAACCAAGACCAACCACGGGTTATCAAGATATGTTCGATGTTGAACGCTTAGAATTGCTTCGTGGTCCACAAGGGGTTTTATTTGGTCGAAATTCTGTTGGTGGTGCTCTAAATATTATTTCTAAAGCGCCCACAGATGAAGTTGAAGGAACCGTTGGTTTAACACTTGGCAGTTATAATAAACAAACACTAACAGGTACATTCTCTGGCGGTTTAACTGACAATAGTCGCGGAAGAATAACGCTATTAAAAAATAGCCGTGATGGTATCTACAAAGATATGCTAACGGGTGAAGAATACCAAGATGAAGATACCTTTGCTGGTCGTGGTACGCTTGCTATTGATTTATCTGATAAATTAGAAATCGTTTTAAGAGGCGATTACAACAACGATGGCGGTACTGGCTATATTAGCCAACGCGGTGGTTATACCCAAGATTATGTTGACGCGGGTGCGGCAATACCAAAAGATGACTACGATATAGCGCTAAACTATAAACCTAAAACAGACGTTGAAGTATGGGGGCTTTCATCAACGTTGACATGGACTGGCGATGATTACACCATAAAGTCGATTAGCTCATATCGTGAAAGTGATTTTGATCAAAAAACTGATGCTGACGCCACTGAATTTACGGTATTTAACATCAATTTTCTTGAAGCCTCAGAATCATTTACTCAAGAGTTTCAATTATCAAATACCACACCTGATGGTTTAGATTGGATCACTGGCCTATTTTATTTAAAAGAAGATGGCAGCGGGGGTATTGATCTTTTAACTGATGGTTTGGCCATTGAAATTACCGAAGAAAATGTTACCGAAGCTTATGCGGCTTTTGGCCAAATGACCTATGATGTTAACCCTAAATTAAGAGCCACATTTGGTTTACGCTATAGTTATGAAAGTAAAAATTATGGTTATGTTACTAATGTTAATGGCGGCCTTGATGACACAGGAACACCTGATGACAGTTGGAGTGCATGGACACCGCGTTTTGCCTTAGATTATGACTTAGCTGATGATATTATGATTTATGCCTCAGCAACTAATGGCTTTAAATCGGGCGGTTTTCAAATTGGTGATGGCACTTCATTTGAACAAGAAGACTTGTGGAGCTATGAAACAGGTATAAAATCAACCTTGTTGGATAATCGTTTACGTGCCAATGTTGGTTTGTTTTTATATGATTACACTAATTTGCAGGTTGTTGAATACGATGATGATAGTGGCATTTCAACCACAACAAACGCAGGTGAAGCCACTATTCAAGGTATTGAAGGTGAGTTTGTTGCTCGTGTAAGTAATAATTTTGATGTTAATTTGGTGGTTACTTATACTAATGCCGAATTTGACTACTTTCCACAGGGGGAAGGTGTAGATTTTGCTGGCAACGAGTTACCTAACACGCCAAATTTAACCTATTCATTAGGCGCGCAATATACCACTGAAATGGCCGATGTTGGCTATGTAGTTTTTAGAGGCGATTATGCTTGGCGTGACGGTGTTTACTTTAAAAGTAACAACGAAGAAAAATTCCAGTCAGACTCATATTCATTACTTAACTTACGAGTTTCGTTGATGACATTTGATGATAAATGGGAAGTTTCATTATACGGCACTAACATGCTAGATGAACGTTATGCTACTTATATCACCGCTGGCCGAAATTTAGATGGCTCACGTACCGATAGCGGTAATACAAGTAACACTTATGGTGAACCTCGCCAATATGGCGTAAAAGTGCGTTATAACTTTTAATTAAAAGTTTACGCATTATCATGTAAAAAGCCGCTTATTTAGCGGCTTTTTACATTAGATACTATGGTTTTACGTTAAATGTCGTTTCGAATTAACGCGTTTAGGTATTTGATAAAGCCATTATTGTACCTTTTAGCTATGAAACTGAAGAAGGGATAAAATCTCAAAAAAATTAAATCAAAAAAGAGATAAAAATACTCGCAGTTACCAACTCTGCTGCTGAGGTTAAATGTGATTTAGTATGATGGTATAGATTGGCGGGATAGTAATGGCTTTAATTAAACAAATAGAAAACCTCTTAAATTCACTTGTAGAAGCAACAGCTACTTTGAATGAAACGCTTCAAAGTGCCCCACTAATCAATGCCGTATGCTATAAATTACCCGTTGAGACAGGTAACCATGAAGTAGAAAATGGCTGGCAGTTTATATCGCTTACCTTATTATACCCAATTCAGATGTGGATTAAGAAACTTAAAGCTATAAAAATAGTGCCCGAAAAAAACCAAACTCCGCAGTACTTCACCCAATAATTACTATTAAGATAAGTGACATTAGGATTGTTAGAATCAATTAAAATTGTACAATCAATCCCATTTTTAAACTGGGCTATAAGCTGCTGATCAAAAGCAACAAAAACACTATAAAAATTACCTTTGAATTTATAGCTGACTAATATCTTCCTGTAGTGCAAAAGCTCTAAATTGCGCACGTTATTATCAATTACATTGTTAATGTTTACAATTTCACAAACTCGCCAATGGTGCTTATCATAACGAATCCTGAGCCATCTTATAAATGTTAGTAAGCTCAACATAACAAAACAAAGTCCTAGTAATAAAAGTAATAAGCTACTCATTTTTTAATGACTTATAAATATAATGTGCAGTTATAAGATCACTTAACGCTGTGCCAACAGACTTAAATACTGTTATATCGGATTCACATTCTCTCTCATAGTTATTTTTTTTAGCTAGCTCCGCAAGCTCGCCGGATATATTAGCTGCATCAAAAGCTCCTTCAGAGATAGGAATTAACAGCTCACCAGCCTCAGCAAGAACATTCACCCTGCTATCAACATATACCTTGCTTTGCGTTATAGTAACAGTGTCGCATTCGCGCGAGTCACACCGATGATTACCAATCAGATCAACATGCGTACCAGGCTTTAACCAATAGCCACTAAATAATGGTATTGGTGAGCCCGTTGCGCAGCTGATTACATCGGCACTATTAATAACTTTTTCACAGCTTTGTCCGAGTACAAACTCAATATCAGTAAATGCGCGCTGTAAGCTATTGTGTAAAGCAGCAACTTTATCTTGATTACGTCCTATTAACGTTACCCGTTTAAAGTTGCGCACACTCAAGTGTGCTCGAATCATATACTCAGCTAAATTACCGCTACCAAAAAAGACTAAATGCTGGCTATCTTTTCGCGATAAATAGTAACTTGCCAAAGCAGATACAACACCCGTTCGCCAGAACGTGACACGTGTACCATCAACAAGTGCAAGCGGTTCACCATGAGCGCGCGAGAACAGCATTATTTTTGAATAAAGTGACGCATACTCACTGTCAGTATTACTTGGAAAATAGGTAAATGCCTTAACCCCAATTACCTGCTTATTCCATGCTGGTAATACGGCAAATGCATCATGGTTTGTGTCTGTTTGATCTAACTCATACACGTTACGCCTAGGCATAGAAAACTGTTGAGCAAACCCTTTCTGTAGAGCAATACGAAGCGAGTCAAAATCTAGGGAGTCATCAATTTGCGTTTGATCTATTACTTTCATCCTAACCCTCCAATTCGAACGGCTTAGGGGCGTGGGTTAATACTTCATAACCATTTTGAGTTATTAAAATATCGTCTTCTATTCGCACACCACCAAAATTCGGAATGTAAATACCAGGTTCAATCGTGATCACATTACCTGCCTCTAATACATGACGGCAATTTTTATTAATAAAGGGCAACTCATGTAAAAACAAGCCAACTCCATGGCCCAACCCTTGCCCTGCCCATTTACCAAAACCAGAGTCATCGAGTACTTGCTGTGAGATATTTTGTAAGTCTAGACAGTCAACACCTGCTTTGAGTAGGTTGATCGCTGCTTGCTGAGCATTGCTTACGCTTTGATAGATTGCTGATTGTTTCTTTGAAGCTTTACCAAGTACATAACTGCGAGTCATATCAGAGCGGTAACCATTCACCACTGCGCCAAAGTCAAGAGTAATAAAATCACCTTTAGATAGAGTACGTTCACTCGGGCTGCCATGAGGCAGTGCACAACGCTCTCCAAACATTAAAATAGTGGCAAACGACATTCCTTCAGAGCCTAGTTTTTGCATTTTGAATTCAAGTTCCAGCGCTAGGTCTCGCTCTGTTACACCTTCTTTAAAATAGGGTAATGTTTGTCTAAGCGCTTCGTCAGCAATGGCCGCAGCCGCTTTTATTTGCTCGACTTCCCAATCATTTTTAACCATGCGTAAACGTTCAACCATACCGGTAACTTGTGTAACTGTATGACTAGTTAACTCACTTGCCACTTGCTGCCAAAGCGCAACATCAATAAAAGCGGCATCAAAACCTAATTGACTATTAGTCGTTAAAAAACGATTTATGCACTGACCTAATGTTTCACTATCACGATCACGGCTGACAACCTCAAAGCCAATAGACTCTGCTTGAGCTCGGCCAAAATAGCGATAATCGGTTATCAGTACACTTTCCTCCGCAGTTATTAACGCGTAAGCAGCATTACCGCTAAAGCCACTTAAGTAACGAATATTTTCATGGCCTAATACGAGTAGCGCTGTTAACCCATTTTTTTTTAATGCCTGCTTTAGTAATTGTTGGCGAGAGATAAATTGATTTTTCATCGAAATATAAATCCTTGCTTTAGGGGATCATTTGGATCAATTAAAAAAGTATGTTTACCAGTAACAAATGCTTCACCACTCACTCTAGGTATTACTGCATGGGTATCAGCTAACATGCGTTGCGATTTTAGCTCAACTGAAAATACAGAGCCTAAAATACTCTCTATTCTTATTTGCTGTCCTAATTTAAGCCTGCCTTTTGCAAACTCTAATGCAGCTCTGGCACTCACACCGGTACCAGTTGGGCTGCGATCTAATTCGCCCTCAGCAAAAATGCAGACATGGCGGCTAAATGCAGAATGACTTTTTTGTGAATTTGAATAGAAAATCACCCCATATAAAAAGCTCAACGCATCATCTGTCGGGTGTTTTGGTTGGTAGTGGCTATTAACATGCTGCTTAATAATTTTTCCTAAGCTAATAATTTGTTCATGATTGTTGGGCGCTAAACTCACATCCAAAGTATCAGCATCTACAAAAGCATAATAAGCACCGCCATAAGCAATATCACAATTGACGGCACCAAACAGAGGAATTTCAATTGGCATATCAAGCTTTTCTGCATAACTAGCAACATTATCAAAACAAACACTTATTAGTTGGTTATCTCGAAGAGTAATATATGCCTTGATAAGCCCTGCTGGTGTATCTATACGTAACTCATTAATGCCCTCAATAAAGTTGCTAATACTGCTATCTTTGGCTGCTGTGGCAAGCGCAATAATAGCGTGACCACACATTGTGCTATAGCCTTCATTATGTAAAAACAGTACGCCAAAATGGCTATCTTTACGTTCAGGTTTTGTGATCACCGCGCCATACATATCAGCATGACCTCGGGGTTCAAACATCAGTGCTTTACGTAGGTGATCAAATCTTGTTAGGCAATCAGCGCGCTTTTCAATCATGGTTTGCCCTTGTAGTTCAGCAAATCCATCAATGATTATGCGTAAAGGTTCACCGCCCGTGTGCATATCAAGAGTGTGCACTTGCAGCCAATCACCTGTAGGCTGTTGCCAATGAAAATATAAACTGTTCGTCATAGTTAACCTTAAAATTTATACGAAAAATGCCAAGCAGTTTCCTGCTTAGCATTAAGGCTGTATGGCTCAAATGAGCATGTGCTTAAACATCAAAACAACACACTAAATTACCCTAAGATAAATAGCTTAGTCCGCTGTTTTCAAACAGCTGTTTTACCAGGGAGTTAAAACTCTATACGCGCCACTAAAGACACATAACGCGCGACTTGACGCCCCGTCACTAGCCCATAGTCTGGGTTCAGTTCTAAACCATTATCACCGTACTGTGCACGTTCTTCATCGATTGACATTGCACTATCACCATCGAATAAGTTATAGACGGTGCCTTTTAAAGTCATATCGGTACCAAAAAAGTCCGTGTAGTAGGTCAATGACATATCGACATTCGTTAACCAAGGTAGGTTTCCTTTGCTACCACGAGGAGCTGGATTACCATTTTCATCGTAATGTGATGCTTGATCATAATATTGGCTAATACACGCATCCCAAGGATTTCCCTCTGCACAGCTATCTACGCCCGCTGGATGAACTGAGAAATAACTTTTGGGACGGCCTGACGTAGTGCGGGCAACAAGGCCAACAGTCAATGCTTCAGTAATATTGTAGGCGCCGCTAAATTTAAGAGCATGGCGGTGGTCGTTAGGTAAATTACCATAGCCGTAATCCATCAAGTCACCGTAGTCATAAGAGGTTGTCCAGCCTGGGTCAGCTTGATCATTATCCGTTTTCACTAGCCCTTCGGTATTACCATAACTATGTGACCAGGTATATGAGGTGTTAATGCGTAAATCATCCGTCACATTACCATCCAAGGTAAGCTCAAGCGCTAAATACTTTCGCTGCGCCTCTGGTAAAGCAAGTTCATCAGCACTTAAATTAACCTCATCAACCTGGCCATCACCGTCAAAATCATATGACATTTGAATAGCTTCACCTGGGTTATTCAGTACATAATAAGAGCCTTGACCCACGTTATCGGTAATGCCCATTTCAGCCAGTTTTTTAGCTAATACCGGGCCGACATCAGTGTCTTCAACACTGCGTCCAAGATCACGATAAATCGCGCGTACACCCGCTGACATAGTATCGAACACTTCTTGCTGATAACCGATAGTAAATTCATCACTGTACATTGGTTTTAATGAAGATGAAGCAATCAACCCTGGTTCAGTAATACCACGCTGACGCCAACGCCTATCTCGTAGCATATCTCCTCTACTTGGTGAGCCATCAGCCATCAAACTTGGTGCACCGTTTGCGTCTAATTCATCTAACTCAAAATACTCAAACCATTCAATTGAAGCTGATCCTTGGGTGATATTCATGTTCGCAGATACTGGTTGAAAATAGCGTCCATACGTAGCAAAAATTTTAGCGCTGCCGTCACCTGACACATCATAAATTGCTTGTAAACGCGGTGCTATTTGATTATCGATATCAACAAAGGCACGCCCATCTGATACTGTGTTTTCAAACTGGCTATAACGTAGCCCCATGTTAAGCACTAAACTATCGGTTGCTTGCCATGAGTCATTGATGTAAAAAGCGAGTGAAGTTGTATCTGAATCGACTTCGCGACTTCGAACTCGTCTTTCTATAAAATCACTTCCCAAAGGTGCACCTGATACATCATTTTCACCGGCAGTCTTGACCGTCCACCAGCCCTCTGCATCACCAATGCCGTTTTGGCCTTCAAAGTAGTCCACTTTTACATTAGTATAATCAATACCAAACTGGATTGAGTGCATATCTAAATCCCAGTTGAAATCAATTCTTGCTTGGTCGCGCGTGAATTCTTGTTCTGTCACCGATGAATTTGTATGTTGACTCAAAGTGACAAAGCCATCACGCTCATCCCAAACACCTGGGTTTGGTGATGCGACCACATTTTCAACGTTTTCTGTCACTCGGCCAACGGCAGCTGAAACTGAAAAAGCATCAGTTAGGTAGCCATTATAATTTAAGCTATATACTTTACCGCCATCTTCCCCAGGCGCATCCACACCTTGTTGCTCTCCAATCACATTCTCTTGCCAGCTGTAAGCAAAGGTTTTATCAGTCCAGGTGCGCTTATTGTTCATCGCTGAAAAACCCACAGAGTGATCTTCGTTTATAAACCAATCTACTTTTGTGAACCAGCGGTCTTCATCACGCTCAAAGTCAGAAAAAGTTGTTTGCCCTGCGCCTGTAGACTCTTCACGGCGAGGTGCGAATAAGCCATAAAAAAACAGGGTATCTTCGATGATTGCACCACTAGCCCATAACTGCAGTTCTTTAAAGTCGTAACTACTTTGCTGTGTATTGGTGCTAATTGTGCCATTTTCTTGATAAATAGAATCGTGCTGGCTACGTAAACTATCAGGATCCCAACGTACTTCTGCCCCGAAGTTAAAATCATTATCGCCCGATTTAGACACCGCATTAACAATACCGCCAAGTGCTCCACCAAATTCAGGACTAACCCCCCCTGTTTTCACTTGCGTTTGTGAAATAGCTTCCCATGGCAAGCGAATTGAGCCCAGACCTGTACGAATACTGGTTACGTTTAAGCCATTAAAGTAATAACCATTTTCAGCTGCTGATGAACCACCAAAGCTCGACGCACCATTAAAATTTGCGCTGCCCGGAGCGGCAGTGCCTGGAGCTAGTAAAGCGATACTTTCAAACCCTGTGTTTACTGGCATTGCTTTTAATTCAGCATCACTGAATGTTAAACCCGAAGTAGATGAGGCCATATCAACACGGCGAATCCCGTAACAGCAATGCGCTCAATATCGCTACCGGCTTTATATAATTGTGCATCGAGAATAATGGATTGCCCAATCGTCACAGCGACATTTTCTTCAACTAACGGCTCAAAGCCTTCTTTACTTATAGTGACATCATATGTACCAACTGGCACATTGCGCAGTAAATAGTCACCATCATTATTACTAGTAATGGTATACACTAAGCCTTTACTTTTATGTTTTAAAGTTATTGTAGCCCCGGTTAAATCGTTGCCAGCTTGTGCCACTACATGACCTTTAACAATGCTACTACCATCAACTGCTTTTGCTGTAGGAGTCATTATTAATGCAGCTGTTACCGCCGTTGCTAACAGCGATTTAATGCCTATTCCCCGAGTTTGCTTTTTATTATTTGTAAACATGTGAATGTTCCCTTGTTCCTGTTGGTTTTATTGCCTATTTAACTTAGACGACAAAAAATATACACCCATTACATATTGTATATAATATTAAATATACACATAATTCATATTCATCTTTAAGCAACTGATCTTATTAGTGAAAAATTCTTATGAACTTTCGACCCAACAGAAAGGATCTATTTATGGTGCTAATTGGAATAATAAAAAGGGAGGGAAGGCATCACTTCTGTATTATTGCTGCTGGAAAGCAAAAGCGATGCCTAAAGTTATAAATTAGAGTTTAATAGCCTGTACTAGTTGCTAGGTATATTTTTTAATTACTTTTTTCACCTTCTAATTTTATTAGTAATTTTTTTATATCGTTTTTAGCTTTAACAATATGATTTTTTAGAAATTCACAGGCATTTTGACAGTCTTTTTTTCTGCATAACTCAAGTAAAGTACGGTGCTCTTCAGGAGCTTTTGTTAAACCACCTGCCAATAAAATATGCATACGTACATAGCGCTCAGAGTTTTTACTATACATATCAACCAGCTCACGGGTTTGTGGGCGCGCGGCGCGGCTGTATAATTTAGCATGAAACTGACTGTTTAAATCTCCAGTAGCTAAATGAGTATCGCCAGCGTCCATAGCGCTTTCAAGCTCAGCTAAAATTAATTCTGCATCAATTAAATCCTGATCAGTTAAATTATTTATCGAATGTTTTAGTAGTTCCGCTTCGAGCAATGCTCTTAAATCAAAAATCTCATCAATTTGAGATGCCGAAAGCTGTGTAGCAGTCGCACCTTTATGAGCTTCAAAGTTGACTAACCCTTCAGCTTCGAGTTGAAGCAAAGCTTCACGTACTGGAATCCGACTTACGTTTAGCTCAGTGGCTAATGCTGCTTGACGTAATGGATCTCCCGCTTTGATTTCACCTGAAAGAATTTTTTCGCGGATAGCTTCTGCAACAAGCTGAGTTCGAGTTTTATGTTCTATGGCCATAGTAATTTCTATAAATTGCATTTAATATGCATTATACCTATGAAAACACGCATGCCAAGTTAGAATCCTTCATAATAAAGAGATAGCGGGAAATGCAATTTCCACTCCCGCTACAATTAACTAAGACTGATAGCAAATTGGTCGCAAAAATCTCAACATTGCATTTAACCCAACAGAAGTGCTGCGAACATCTGTGGAGCTTGGAAAAGGTCCACCATGGTTCATTGAGCCACATACTTCTACGCCGGTTGGCATTTGATTGTGTATTAAACGCCCTACTTTGTATTTCAGCTCTTCTATAACGTGTTCAGCTTTAGCTAAATCATCAGCGCTGTCATGCACACTTGCCGTAAGCTGCCCTTCAAGCGCTGCTACTAGTAAGCTTAACTGCTCCATGCTTTCATAACGAACCAATAAAGCGGCTGGGCCAAATACTTCTTCACGTAACATTGGAGTTGCTAAATAAGTATCAACATTACATGCAAATACGTGGGCATTACCATGAAAGTCTTCTGTGAGTTCCCCTTTTGCAATAAGCTCTACGTTTTCGAGCTCACTGCGCTGGCTAACTTGCTTTTTAAAGGTCTTCACAATACCTGGGGTTAATAAAGTATCTGAGGCGGCTGCACTAATGCAGTTGGCTACCTCGGCTTCTAATTCATCACAGCCCGTTGGTACCAGCCATAAGCCAGGACTGGTACAAAATTGGCCATTACCCATTAGCATTGATTGGCAAAGAGCTTCAGCCATAGCTTTACCTTCATTTTGCGCTTTATTGGGTAAAACTATTTGTGGGTTTATGCTACCTAGCTCACCATAAAATGGAATTGGTTCTTGGCGTTTCGCTATAGTAGCTTGCAGTAAGTTAGCCACATTTAACGACCCAGTAAAACCGACTGCTTTAATGGCCGGAGCTGCGACTAATTGATGCGAAATATCGTAAACATCACTTTGCAGCACTGAAAATACACCTAGCGGCATATCACATTCTTTTATCGCAGCAAGCGCTGCACGAGCCATTAGCTCCCCTGTGCCTGGATGCGCAGTATGATTTTTAACAACCACTGGGCAGCCTGCTGCAAGTGCGGCGGCGGTATCCCCCCCGAGTGTTGAAAATGCATACGGAAAATTAGACGCACCAAATACAGCTACCGGCCCAAGAGGTAAGTAATTAAGCTCTGTACGAGGTTTAGGTAGTGGCGAGCGATTACTATCAGCTTCATCAAGCAGCTTTAAACCTAGTGGTGAATCTGGGTTTTCACGCAGTGCACTGGCAAATGCTTTTAACTGATTAACCGTACGCATTCGCTCACCTTGTAAGCGTGCCATAGGTAAATTGGTTTCTTGCGCGGTTTGCGTTAGTAAATCATCGCCAAGTGCTAAAATTTGCTCTGCAATACACTCTAAAAAATCTGCACGCTGACTAAAACTCGTTTTTCTGTACTCGATAAAAGCATTATCAGCAGCATCAACTGCCGTATTTAACTGAGTACTCGTTACATTAAAGTAGCGTGTCGATAATGGTTGATTTTTAGCCGGTGAAAAGGCTTGAAATTCACCTTGCTCAGCGCGACCTTGCCATTGTCCGGCAATTAGGCTTTGTCCTGTTAATGTCATGCTTTTCTCCTCGTTAAATTACTTGAAACCCATAGGCATATGGGTCGTCGTCATCTACTGTAATAGTGCTCGTTCCGGTTACCCGAGACCAGCCGCGAATGCTAGGTAAAATAGCAGTTTGACCTGCCACTTCAGACACCTGCTCTATACAGCCAATAAACTGGCTGCCAATATAACTTTCATGAATAAATGCATCGCCTTGTTGCAATAAGCCTTTACTAAACAACTGAGCCATGCGGGCGCTAGTGCCTGTTCCGCATGGTGAGCGGTCAATGGCTTTATCTCCATAAAAAACCGCATTAGCCGCATCTGAGTTGGAATTTTTGGGTGAGCCAGTCCATAACACATGGCTAGCACCTTGAACGGTAGAGTCGAGCGGATGGATACATTGTATTTTGGCATTAATAGCATCACGCACTAATGGGCTGTATTTGAGTAATTGCCCTGCACTAAAATGTTCAATACCTTTAAAGTTGCCCTGTGGTTCAACAATAATATAAAAGTTACCACCAAAGGCGATATCAACCTTTAATTCGCCCAACTCTGGAATATTGATACATATAGACTGATGCGCTAAATAAGCAGGCACATTGTAAATTTTAACCCACTGCACTTTACCACCAGTCATTTCATAATTGACCTGAACTCGTCCTGCTGGCGTATCCAGTTTTAAAGTACCGGGGGTTTTAGCATGTAGCAAACCATGCTCTAAGGCGAAGGTAACAATACCCATTGTACCGTGACCACACATAGGTAAGCAGCCGGAAGTTTCTACAAATAAAATGGCTGCATCACCATCTTCGCTAGTAGGTGGGTATAAAAAACCGCCCGACATCATATCGTGACCTCTGGGCTCAAACATGAGCGCTTGACGGATCCAGTCATGGTTAGCTAAAAAGTCCTGGCGCTTTTCGCTCATGGTATTTCCCTGTAACAGAGGGTGGCCACTTGTTATAAGCCGCACAGGGTTACCGCAAGTATGGCCATCTATACAAAAAAATGTTCCTTTGCGCATCACTTAATCCAATTTAGGTTTATTTACATCAACACAATACGCTTTCGCAGTATCGTTAAGCGTTGATGAAGAAGTTTTTTCATTTACAACCAGTAGTTTAAAATCTGCTATAGCTTTTACTATAGCGCTGCCAACTAGTTGCCATGTAGAGCTAACTAACTCATCACTATTAAACTGAGCGGCCATTGCTGGGTTTATGCCATGCCAATTGATTTTCATTTGCCTATTCCGAACTGAATTTATGCTTGATATGATAGGTATATTGTATACAATAATCAATATCCTATTTTAATATTAAATTTATAGGTACACACCCTTAAAAGATCATAAATAACAAATTACACATAACTAATTGAAAGTTATAACTAAAATGAGTTAGAAAGAGCTTGTAGAGTTTTTTCTTACTACTTGTCAGTAAATACAATATCGATTTATTTTTTAAAAAACGTATAGCGTTTTACTTTTATCATCAGGGGAAGGTAATTTTGACCAATACAAGAACTCAAAGAGTCGCCGTGATCGGTGCCGGTGTAATTGGTATTTGCACAGCTTTACAGTTACAACAAGCTGGCTTTGCAGTGACGCTATACGATGAAAATGGCCTAGCGCAAGGCTGCTCAAAAGGTAATGCTGGGCACTTTGCCACCGAACAGGTATTTCCTCTAGCGCAGGTAGCATTATTAAAAAAATTACCTGCTATGCTTTTTAACCCATTAGGACCATTGCGCATTGATTGGCGCTATGCAATAAAAGCTCTTCCTTGGTTTTGGCAGTTTATTAAAAATATGCCTAGAGCCAGATTTATTGCACATACACACGCTCTCAAAGCCTTAAATGAACATGCAATTCATGCTTATGAAAGATTATTAGCAAACTATCAACTGGACCACCTGCTTACTAAACAAGGGAGTTTACTTACCTTTGAAAAAACCCCATTGGTTGATGTGCAGCGCACCTTGGCTATGTATCAAGCGCAAGGAATTAAAGTAAAGCTACTTGATACAAAGCAAGTACATGCTCTAGAGCCCAGTTTATCCGATAAAATAAGTCACGCTTTATTATTTGAAGACGTTGCTCATAGTATTGAACCACATTTATTTTGTATCCAATTAGCGCAAAAGTTCAGTTTATTAAAAGGGCAATTTCGTCAACAGAAAGTAGTTGCTATCACGCCTAAAAGTAAAGGTTTTATGGTGAGTGATGAACAAGATAGTCTCAATTTCGATAAAGTCGTGATCGCAGCGGGTGCTTGGAGTGTCTCTCTCATCGAGCCGCTTGGATACACAGCACCTTTAGATACAGAGCGCGGTTACCACTGTATGGTTAATATTAACCATGGCCTAACACGGCCCGTAGCTTCTGCTGAACGGAGTCTTATCATGACCCCGATGAGTCAAGGGTTAAGAGTGGCAGGCACAGTGGAGTTTGCGGGTATAAATAGAAAGGCTAACAATAAGCGTGCATTAGCTTTACTGCCCCATGCACAAGCGTTATTAGCTAGCCAGCCTCTTAGTGCCACGACTACATGGATGGGCTGTAGGCCATCATTGCCTGACTCATTACCTATAATAGGCCAAGCCCCCAATCACAATAACCTGTACTTTGCCTTTGGTCATCAGCATTTAGGGTTGACACAAGGAGCCATAACTGCCGAGTTAATTACAGATTTGTGTCTCAATAAAGCCCCCTCCATAAATTTAGAGCCATATTCTATAAACCGGTTTATGCGCTAATTCTTTAAAAATTATAATTAAACAAATACATAGGAGAACCTAATGATGCCCAAAGGTATTAGTACTCAAACGAAAGAACAAGCACTTGCTAGTCTTTCCAATATGACTCGCGATTTAATTCCCATTCAAGCTGATGAGCATCTAGCCCGTATTGCCCGTGCTCAAGAGTATATGCAAGCCAATAATATTGATGCCATTTACTTAAATGCAGGGACTAACCTTACTTACTTTACGGGTATGCGCTGGTACGCAAGTGAGCGCATGGTCGGTGCTATTTTACCCGCTAAGGGCGAAGTGCATTACATAGCACCCGACTTTGAGATAGGCTCACTAAATGGATTTAAAGTAATAGATGGCCCTATTCACGGCTGGCTTGAGCATGAAAATCCATACCTATTATTTTTAAAAATACTAACCGAGTTAGGTATTTCCTCTAATGGTACTATCGGGATTGACGAAAGCGCGCAGTTTTTCATTTTCGATGGCATAAATAAAGCGCAAACAGGCTTAAACCTCGTTAATGCACAGCCTGTTACTGCTCATTGTCGCATGCATAAATCAGCAAACGAACTAAAGCTAATACAACGCGCGATGGATATGACCTTAAAAGTTCATCAGGCCACTGCCAGTATGCTATATGAGGGTATAAGCACGACTGAGGTAGAAGAATTTATTAAACAAGCCCACCAAAAAGTTGGCGCGCCAGGTAACTACTTTTGCATAGTTTTGTTTGGCCTCGCGACATCATTTCCTCATGGTGTCAAAGAACCACAGATTCTTAAAAAAGGAGATATGGTTTTAATTGATACTGGCTGTAAAGTACACGACTACTTATCAGATATTACACGCACTTACGTATTTGGTGAAGCTACGGACCGCCAACGACAGTTTTGGAATTATGAAAAAGCCGCACAAATGGCCGCTTTTGATGCAGCTCAAATAGGTCAAAGCTGTGAAAGTGTCGACCACGCTGCCCGCTCTTACTTAGCTGAGCAAGGCCTTGGACCTAAGTATCAAACTCCTGGCTGCCCACACCGTACCGGGCATGGCATAGGCTTAGACATCCATGAATGGCCTTATTTGGTCGGCGGTGACAAAACACCTCTAGCCGCTGGTATGTGCTTTAGTAATGAGCCAATGCTCGTTGTACCTGGTGAATTTGGTGTGCGTTTAGAGGATCACTTTTATATTACTGAAAATGGTCCAAAGTGGTTCACTGAACCCGCTCATAGCCTCGAAAACCCATTTGGGTTATAAGATAAATATACTCATTGCTGCACGGCGAATGCTTACCGTGCAGCTAATTAGTACTTGAAAGAACTAGAAAACGAATTAGTTTAACAAGTCCAAAGCTTTGAGTCTCTCTCTAGCTAAAAGATATCTTGCACAAACGTCATCAATTTGCTGTTGAGTTAATTTATTACCGAAGGTACGAAGTCCACCATCCTTATCGTCATGATGAATTCCAAATGCGCACTTAAGGTACTCCATAAGTAGCGGTTGAGCATCCAAGTAAGAGATGGAATTCATAGCCTGAGAAATTTTGTTAGCCTCAGCCCATTCCCCTTTATTTACATACTCCTGCATCGTCACACTCGCTTTTGGAAAGATACAACCTACACCTGTGATCCCGCCACATGCTCCTGCTAGTCCGGCATGCACAGTGACTGTGTCTACACCTGCCAAAATTTTAGCATCTTTGTTTTCTAACATTATCGTCTCAATGATTGAAACGTCTGACGTTGATATTTTTAGTGCAGTAACTTCTGGAAGCGCAGCAAGTTTTTTAAGAAGCTCTGTTGACAGTGCATGATAGCCCGCTGCATCAGGGTTATTATAAGGCATAATAGTGATCCCCGCCTCTTTTGCGGCTGTTGCACAAAGCGCATAATACGCATACATGTCTTCATCACTAGGTGCTTCTTTGGTTTTTGGCGGCATAACCATAACGGTATCTACGCCAACAGATGCTAGTTGCTTTACAATTTCAGCGATTTCTTCTTTCGTTTCTGCCGCTGCGCCACTGATCAGTGGGACACCATATTCTTTTGCAACATCAGAAAGAGCTTCAAGTAAAGAAAGACGCTGATCAACACTTAGATAACTATTTTCACCTAATGTGCCTGAGCCAACAAGCCCCCCCATTCTACTACCGCCTTTCCCTTGCACTTTTAAAATTTCTGCAGCGTATTTCTTTGTTGTATCAAAGTCTATTTCAAATGATCCAGATTCAGACTCTTTTAGCCATGTGAATACGGCCGGCATAACTGAAAAGCGCCAATCTGTGTTCGTTGTTTTCATCATATTTCCTGTTGCTTAAAGGTAACTCCTATAAATATTAACACAAATAGAATATTGTATACAATATTCTATTTGTGTTAGTTCTCTTGTAATTTGTGAAGCTTAAGCAGTGGTGATTAATTTATCCCTTAGTGTGATTAGTCTGGTGAACTGAATTAAATAGTGCCAATTATTGGCACCATTTACCTTGCTTTTGAGCAATTAGTAATAAATGTGCTGCGCTCCATGAAAAGTTAGGCGCTCCTTGTTGCTCACCATTAAGCGGATTATAATTCTCACGTATTGGCGCATTAGAAAGCAAACCATTGGCATGATTTAATAGCTTTTCACTTAATTGTTGAGCTTGTTTGCAATAACCGTAATGACTCATACCTACTAACCCAAAGTAAGCTTGATCAATCCATACTCGTCCACGCCAATAGATATCCGCACCGAAAGCCGGATTAGTCAGCGCAGCACTGCCAAGCGGAACGTAAGTATTAAACTCATTGTTATCAAGCATTGTTTTTACCACATCACTGGCCTGTTCCATACTCGCTACTTGATTAAACAACGGTGACCACCCTTCAGGACCTTTGCCTCTTTTTACTAAAGACCTCCCAGCGCAATCATTCGCTAAGGGGGTATCTGCTATTTCAATGTCGTAGTAGAAGCCTGTATTTTTATCAAACATGCACCGATTGATATAATCCCTTAACCGAGCGGCTTGCCTTAAAAAGTAACTTGCTTGGTGCGGTAACTTAAGCTGCTTCGCTATTTTACTTAAATAACGGTTATCAGCAGCCATATAAGAGGCTTGATCCACAGATTCTTGCAATAATGAATACCCAACTAATGTACCTGTATCATTACGATTTTCTGCAAAACCAACGTGCCAGTCACCACGAATCCCGCCGTTTTTTATATAACGATTTAACTGTTGATTATTTATAAAACCAAACACAGCAGCATCATCACGACCAGATTCCCAAGATGCGGCTGTTTGTGCCGGAACTTTAATTTCTAAGGTTGCTTCATCGCTTAGGTAAGTCCTATAGTTTTTTAAGCCACTTCTTGTTCGCCAACCTGCCGAGGTTTTTACTTTAAATAATAACTTGCCGTCACGAGTATTATGAGCTTTATCAACAGTGGCACCATACTCTGGCACACCGTTTTTATTATGATCACGATTGCGTAGCCACCATTCACGATAAGCAACTAGTTTAGGGTATATGTGCGCGAGCCACTGAGTATCGCCTGTATTTTCAAACACCTGCCACACAGCCCAAGCTGCCAAGCTTGGCTTAGTATTACGCTCATTCCAATTTGTGCCGTCCCCACCGCGTTTTGCACTAAAATTATAGGCCACTAAGTCAGGTATAAATCCAGCATCCCATGGCCTGACAGCATCGTTTGGCGTTATTTGATGCTCAAACACAGCATTCAAATTTTGTTTAGCAAGCTCTGGATTAAATGTTACCAGTGCATATGCCTGCTTGTAGCTATCCCAAGGCCAAGTTTGATTACCTGAAAACCAGCGACCGGTCACGGCTGGACTAACGGTATCAAAACCTACTGCACCAGCTTTACTGCGCCAATTTCCAATTAACGTTTCAACACTTTTTACTGCAAGTTTTTGTAGAGCTGGTTGCTTGTTACTAATTGGCTGTGTGGCTTTATTTATATACTCTTGCCAACGTAATTTACTAAGTGATAAATGATGTTCGGGTTGCTTTAAAATTTTATCAATAACCTCTTTTTCACGTACCGCTTCTTGATTATTTAATAAATATGAATAGCTTGTGTAGAATGTATGATTGTTTTTTATGTGCGTTGTGCTTGAGTAACTTAGGTCGTCATGACGTGTTTTAACCGCTAACGTTTTTTTAAGCAATAACTGTGAACTCCCCGAGGTGAGAAGGTGTCCATGCGCCCTTACTTTGCCAAAACTAATCGCAATACTATTGTTGGTGACTTGCCATTGGGGATTTAATTCCGGATAAACCACAAATGGCGAACGCCCCTCTCTTTCAGCGCCATTGTTAGCACGTAAATGTTTTATAAGCTGTCCTGCAAAATGTAATGTAATAGGCTCTGTGGTTTTGATCTGTGTTTTAACTAATGAAGTGCGATTTGTCACAAAGCGCAAAGTAAGTATTATGTTTACCCCGTCACCGCTCAGCTCTTGCACTAACGCGCCGGGTAAGCTGTAAGCCCGCATTGCTAGTTTCACTTTATTGGCCTCGTCAATTTTCTGGCCTTTATAAACAGTCAGCTTTTCTAAATAAGGTGCTATAAAATTTAAATACTCCTCAGTAACAATAGCAGGCCCGGTGAACGCGCCGGCGTTTTCATCTGTTGGTAGCAAATGTCCATGCCATGCGCCTAAATCAAAAAGAGGGCTAAAACGTTGATGATCGCCTTGCTCAAATTCCTGCATATAATATGGGCTGCCGGTTCTATTTATTAAGTTCTTATAATTAACCACCTCACTAGCAGCAGCCTTACAATGACTGATTAAAAGCACGGTGATTAAAATAAACAGATTTTTAAAAATCATTTATTTAGTCCTTTTTGTATCGCGCTAATAAATAAAAACCAAACCCAGTAGCTAGTGCAATGCCTGCAAATAATAACCACATGATTTCAGGTGACTTTATCTCTTTGACCAAGTAGCCGTAGCTCCACCCAGACAAAAATCCAGCAAATAAAAAGCCTAATGCCATAGACACAAAGTAATAACCCATAAACATCGCAGCACTGCCTTTTGGAGCTATGCTGGCAACATACTCTTGGCTTTTTGGTGAGGTGAGCATTTCACCAAAAGCAATTAATAATATAACCGTTACCACTACTAAACCTCCCAACTGGCTTAGTAATACCCCCGCACTCATTAATAACAACACTAAAAAAGCACCTGCTGTGACAATTAAACCGCTTATTAGGACAGATATAACTTTAAAATGCTGACATTTAACACTTACTATTATTTGTAACAGAACAATAGCTGCAAAATCTAAATTAATCAGGTATTCAGGGTTTACCTGTCGGTATTTAAGCCACTGCTGCGCCACTTGCATACTTTGCTCAGCCGAAAAGCTAGAAGCACTGGCTTGTTTAAAAAATAACGCTATTTCAGCAACAGGAACATTGACTTTTAGGTGGACTAACTCTAGACGCACTGCCTCTAAATTTATCTCTTTGACTGGTGTTAGACTTTGAGTAGCAGCCAGTGTTTGCAGTTTGTTACTTAAAGCTTGAATATCAACATAAGCAAAAAAATCCACTGCTGATTGACCAAAGTAACTCAAGAATGCAACTAAATCTTGAGTATCTATATAGTCACGTATAAACAGAGGTAGAGTATAAAAAAGTTGGTTATATACCGTCCAAAACCCCGTTAATATTGCTAAATATAGTGCAAAACTACGATTGCTAACCCTCACCGGTTGTAGATACCATTTAGACGCTTTTTGCACGCTTACGCACTTATCCCATAACCAGTTCGCAGCTAACCAAATCGTAATTAGTGAAAAAGCTTGAGTGTATGTTAACCAGCTAACTCCCCCCGTCATTAAAATAATTACACTGGTAAACAGTAATAATGCGAAACGGCTGTTACCCAAAACATGTTGAGCTTGCTGTAAAACCGCTGCCGCACCTATGCTGCTACGTAGTTTACTGCTTGACTCACGGTAAAAAAGCAATGGAATAAAATTAATAACAATCCAAGATGCCGACATAATAAATACCGCATCCCAACTAATAGTCCTTAAATACCCAGCCACTAACGGGCCAATGAAGCCCCCCAAATTAACCATAGTGTAAAAAATACCAAAGCCTAATCCTCGGTTACTGTCGTTAGTATTTTGACTAATAGTGCCTACTACCACAGGTTTAAAGCAGGATGCACCAAAAGCGACTAACATTAAAATCATAAAGAACGAATTAAAATCAGTCACTTGACCTAAGAAGTAATAGCTTGGCGTCATCACAACAAATGAGCATGTAAACATTTTTTTATAGCCATAGCGATCGGCAAAAGCCCCAGTGATCACAGGTAATAAGTATAAAAAAAACGGAATTATCCCCTGTACGGCGCCTCGCTCTGCATCACTAAATCCGACCCCCCCTTGCTCAATGGGTGTGGTCATATACACCGACGATACTGCAAAAAAGCCATACCAAGCTAAACGCTCAAAAATTTCCATGGTATTAGCCAAGTAGAAACCTAACCCAAAGCTACGCCAAGTTTGTTTATTTTTGCCAGTTTCCTGCTGTGCTGCTGATTGTAATTGTTGGTTATTATTCATAGTTTACTTTTTCAATTAAACGCAGTATTTTATATTGCATACAATATACAAACAAAGCAACTAAAATGACAAAAATTATATCTCTCACATTATTAACTTTACTACTCACTGCCTGTCAGCCCACGCCTAATACTAGTGCGAATAATAAACCTGATATCGGCAACATAAAAAGCGGCCCAAGTAAAATGCAAGCAAACATTACCGTCCAGGGCTATACCAGCACACTCAATAATATCGATATTGAGTTTTTAGGAAAAACAATTCCATATACATACAGCGATGGCAAAATAGGAAATAGTCGGGGCTACAACTGGTGGGTAAGTAAGCACTTTGCGCTAAAAAGTGATCTACCCAAAGAGAAGGTCACGCTATACTTAGAGCTACTTGAAATGGCATATCCACATTATGTTGCTTTATTTGGTATGGCTCCCCCAAATATTGAGCGCCAACGCATTGCAGTTGTTTATGGTAGTAGTCGCTCCCGTGTACGAGAAGCCATGCTTGATGATGGTTTTTTACGTGGGGTACATAAAACGGCCGGTGGTGAAACCATGTTTTATAACCGTGCCGGATATAATTTCCCCAGCCACCGTGAGCACCATCAGCGTTATATAGTTATTCACGAAACCATGCATGCTTTTCATATGGCATTAAACGGCCATTCAACGTGGGCACCTAATTGGATCACCGAAGGTTTAGCTGATTCGATTGCTCACCATGTTTATGATCCTAAGCAAAAACAACTCACCGTCATGGTATTTGATCGCGCCCCAATGAATTACATTGAAACCGGTTTAAAACAATATTACAGCGCAAATAAACCTACAATTGAAGAAATAAATGACGATCCAGCACTAAAACGTGGACTTAATTTTTTTATTATTCATTATCTTTTAAGCTCTCCTGAACGGGCACAGTACTTTGCTCACTTTATTGAAGAGCTCAGATTAGCGAACCCACACAGCGAAGCCACACTTTCAACAGCTAACTCACTGCTTAAAAGTACTTTTAAAAATTGGTCGGAAATAGAACAAGGTTTTGCTGATTTTGTAGAAAATATCCAACCTAGTTTCCATATTGTATCAGGGCCTTGGGAGCAAGACAGTAACGCTTACTGGCTACGTAATACTCAATCAACGGCGTTATCACGATTAGATATTAATCCCCCCTCAGCTGCCAACCACCCAGTCATGGACTTTCCAGCGCCAAAACCGAGTTCACTCATTGATGTAGCAAATAAAAACCAAGTGGCCGCGCTAATCGAGTTCGAAGCTGCTCAATTACATCGAGGAAAAATTGGCATAGCATTACAAGGAAAGCGTGACCAACAAAATCTAAAATATCGCCGCACTTTTATTGGTGAAGAGCAAGTGAATGATGATCAATTACTGATGCTGCTTATTGAAGATGGCAGTCACTTAATTATAAATGCACAAAGCTACGATAACTTTAAAGCAAAGCAAATAGCCCTGACACCTGAGATAAAAAGTGCATTAATTGCAGATAAGAAACTTGCAATAAACCTAACGCTCGAGCAAGCACAATTAAGCATTAACTTACACGCTCAAAGTGACAGTCAAAAAGTAACCCAACAATTTTCTATTCCCCTGAATAAGCAAATGATTTCAACACTTAACAGCGAAAAGATCAGCTTATTAGGTCAAAATAACAACCATAAAATCACTCCGTACTTATTTAACCCTACCCCCACTCGCTTGGTGTCTGTCACAGCAGAGAATGCGCTTACAAACCCTTGGCTTTTTAAAAATTATGCTCTATTAAACCGAGTGTTTAAAACCTGCCAGCAACACGAGAGATTTATACCACAATGCGATCTTGAGTTGAGTAATATTTTGGCAAAATTACCCTCTATAGAGCTGCACGATGAAGCCAGTTCTGAACTAGAGTTCTTGGAAAATCAATATATAACCACATTAAATAATACTGGTTTTAGTACTCTTTCCGGGGTTAAATCTGATATTTATTATCACCAACAAAAGCCTTTTTTAAGAGTGGTCAATCCAACTGGTTCCTCTTTAGAAATTACTGCACAAGTATCACTCATAGATAGCGCTGATAAGCTAATCAAAACTCATCAGCTCAAACGCAACTTGACTTCAGGAACACATAATATCTCACTGCTAACAGAAATAAATGCTGATAAGATTACTATTGCGCAAACTCTCAAATGGAAGTCGTTAACGCACCAAACTACGCTCTCAAAACGAGTAACCCCGTTTAATGGCGTTGAGTTTAATGTAGTAAAAACGAAAGAGCATGAAGACCATTGGTTAGTAGCGTTTAATTTATCTGGTCCTTATTCTGGAGAAACAACTGGGGACATTATTCTAACCTCAACATTATTCGAGCAAGCCACCCCCGCAAAATCTCAACAGAAAAGTGTTGATATAGCACCTTATGAACAAAAAACATACACCTTCAAAGTAACAAAAACTGACAAACCACAACAGATTTCTGTAAAGGCCATTTTAAATGTTGATGGTGAGCCTATTCGTCTTATTCAAGAGCTAACTTTGTCCTAAGCTTAACAATAGGACAAAAGCCACTTTCGCAAGAAAGTGGCTTTTGCCTCCTCTTTAGATTACCATTGTTTAGTCCAGCGTTAACTGAGTTGATGTTGCTTTCTTTCTCTTGGTATTCAGCCACCTTTGGCCTAATTTAATTACCTTTCAATGCACTCATCAATATTGAAGTTGTCAGCTTTGGCGACACTTTTGCAACGTAAGTACAATTGAATGTTTATTTATCAACTTTACATCCAAGTAGTTCAATTTATAGTTAGTTTAAAACACCCGGAGTTTTTCAAGGTAGTTGTCCGATTTTCCCGTTTTATGCTGCTGCCTGAGCCTGCACGATTTCCCGCTCCGGA
>NZ_JBEOOG010000062.1:0-24381 GCF_040308965.1 Pseudoalteromonas sp. MER144-MNA-CIBAN-0113 | reverse complement strand
TGACCAAGGTGATTATTATGCCTTGATCTGATCACTACATATTCTATAAGTTCAATTTATAATGATCTTGCCGTGACATAGTATCTGTTTACGACTATAAAGAATTTGAAAAAATATTTCTTGGCGAGTTTTTATCAGGGGGGGTTATTGAAGATGAAACATTCAGGTTTCGGCCATTTCAGCAAATCGTGACTTCAAAGATTGTTAGCAAATCTGCTGATGAGGATAAGTTAGAAATATACACACATAGTGGGAGTTGTTATGTGATTGATGCTGACCATAAGTTAATTGATATTTCATTTGTTGAACTGGTTGTTATGAGAGCAGGAGCTTATTCGGCAGATCGAGTTTTAGAAATGAGAGAGCAACTTAAGTCTCAAAATAAAAGCCATTGAATAGCGAAGATAAGAAGTCTGATGAGATTATTATTTGTACACTAATTCATGTTATTTGTCACTTACCTCTTTGAAAAAATTGACGTTAGTCAAATATTCATAAATGTTTACATGACATCAATTTACTTATTCGAAAATTTGTATTAGCATAGACATGTATATTTTTATGAGAATTTTATGTCTAAAGCATTTTCAAAAGTCTTAGTAATAACGCTTATGCTGGTTGCCTTTGTAGGGCAAGCATTTGCGTATTCTGCTATGTCTTGCGAAATGTCATTAGGTTCTCACGAATCACACATGAACATGGATCATGGTGATATGAATAAAAGCAGTAATGGTCAATCAGAAGATTGTTGTGACGTTGAATGTATTTGTCCTGCAAATGCTTGCTCATCTACGACAGTCCTAAATTCCAGTATTGATTCGACAGATATTCAAATATTCAGTGAATCTGTAGCTGCTCTGCAATCTAAACAACCTCATTCAATTTCCACTTCCCTTTATCGTCCACCAATTTTTGCCTAATACAGGATTAGTGCGTCCAAATTTCTCGCACATGTAATTAATTTTTCTGTTAGTCAATATAGCGTCGTAGCGCTATAGATATTTTCCAGCGATGTCTGGGGGCAAAAATGATCAATAAGTATTTAAAAATAGCAGTAGTAATGCTGCTTTCACCTGCGTTTGCAAACGCCAACGAACATAACCATGCAGACAATCACGACGTAACACCTTTGGAGTTAATCGTTTATAAAACCCCTACTTGTGGGTGTTGTAAAAAATGGATAACTCATATTGAAGACAAAGGGATCGTTGCGCATTCCAAAGATTTCCGAAACATCGGCAACATCAAAACTAAGTATGGTATCAAACCTAATTACCGTTCATGCCACACGGCAGTGAGTAGAAATGGATTTGCCTTTGAAGGTCATATACCTGCTAAATTTATTCAGCAGTTCTTATCAGAAGAACATCCCAATGCGATTGGGCTTTCAGTTCCAGCAATGCCAGTTGGCTCTCCCGGTATGGAAGTCGATGACCGCTTTATGCCATACAACGTGTTAATTCTATTTAAAGATGGAACGAGCAAAGTCTATGCAAAAGTTAAGACATACGAGGAGCAATTCTAATGAAATTGAACTCTTCAAACCTTACTTCACTTTCAACTGCATTAATACTCGGCTTATCTGTATTCTCAGCTCAAGCTGAGAAAGTAGTGTCGCTTGAACAAGCTATCACCTTAGCTCAGCAAAATGATCCTTGGCTTCATGGTAGCCGATTGAAACAAAGTGCAGTTGAAAATAGAAGTATTGCTTCAGGTACTTTGCCTGATCCGAAAGTATCGCTAGGGATAATGAATTTACCAACAGATACTTGGGATTTAGATCAGGAAGGAATGACTCAGCTAAAGGTTGGCGTCTCTCAAATGTTTCCGAGAGGCGACAGTCTAGAGATCAAGAAAGACCAGTTACAAATTGAGTCCACGAAATTTCCACTGTTACGAGAGGATCGTAAAGCTAAGTTGAAAAGCCAAGTGTCACAACTTTGGTTAGATGCTTACTTAGCCCAACAAACTATTAAATTGATTGAAGATGATTGGTCTCTCTTTGAGCAGATGGCGGAAGTGGCTAAAGCTAGCTATTCAAACGTTGTTGGTAAAACTAGACAGCAAGATGTTATTCGTGCTCAGTTGGAAATCGTGCAGTTAGATGACAGATTAACTTCGCAAAAGCAGAAACTAGAAACGACAATCGCTCGTCTCAATGAGTGGCTTCATATTTACGATGCGGATCGTTTGAATGAATCATTCAACTTTGACGCGCAACCATTAGAGTTTAGCGTCTCAAAAGAATTGCCTTCGATTCAATTGAATAATCCAACAGTCCTAAAAGCATCTAATTACTCAAGAAATCTATTGGCTCAGGAGCTTTCGAATCACCCAGCCATACTTGCAATTGATATAAAACGCAAAGCTTCAGAAAAAGGAATTGAGTTAGCCAAACAGCAATATGAGCCGCAATGGGGTGTTAATGCTAGTTATGCCTATCGCGACAATATGCCCTCTGGTGATAGCCGAGCTGATTTATTTTCTGTTGGGGTAACGTTTGATTTACCCTTGTTTACCGAGAACAGACAAGATAAGCAAGTTGCAGCTTCTATTGCAGATTCAGAGACTATTAAAACCGAGAAACTATTACTGACAAAGCAAATGATCAGTGTTTTAGAAAAAGAACTAAGACAGCTTAAACGCTTATCAGATAGACAATCTATCTATCAAGAACAACTCCTTAAACAAACTCATGACCAAGCAGAAGCGTCATTGACAGCCTACACAAATGATGATGGCGATTTTGCCGAAGTTGTTCGAGCAAGAATCGCAGAATTAAATGCCAGAATATCAGCTTTAAGAATTGATGTTGACGCACTTAAAACAGTTGCTCGTATCAACTATTTATTTGCGCATTCTCAATCTAACTCAAATGCTGAACATAAGTCGATGCAAACTTCACACAAAACTAATCAGCACTTATCCAATCAGCAATTTGGAGAAAAATAATGTCAACGAATACAAAAACTATTATTGCCATCATCATTGGGGCAGCACTTGGTGCTGGAGCATTGAGTTTATATCAAGGTACTGGCTCAAACAGTAATAGTAATGAAGCAACATCAGCAGAGAAAAAGCCTCTGTATTGGGTTGCACCGATGGATTCTAATTACCGCCGGGACAAGCCCGGTAAGTCGCCTATGGGGATGGATTTAATTCCAGTGTATGAGGAAGGATCATCTGGTGATGACTTTGGCCCCGGAGCAGTAAAAATTGCGCCTCATGTAGTGAATAACCTTGGGGTTCGCACTGCACCTGTTGAACTGAAAAATATGCATACTGAAATCTCAACGGTAGGTTATGTTCAATATGATGAAGATAAGCTAATTCATATCCACCCACGGGTTGATGGCTGGATTGATAAACTTTACATCAAAGCAGCAGGTAACCCTGTAGAGAAAGGGCAGCCTCTTTATACACTATATTCTCCTCAGTTAGTTAATGCTCAGGAAGAGCTGTTAATAGCGTTAAAGCGCAACAATAGTTCTTTAATTTCAGCAGCCAAAGATCGCCTAAAAGCGTTACAGCTTTCAGCAGACTTTGTTCAAAAGCTAGAAAAGACACGAAAGGTTCAGCAAACAATTACCTTTTATTCACCACAAGCAGGTGTTGTCGATGGTTTGAAGGTTAGAGAAGGTTTTTATGTAAAGCCGGGAAACACCTTATTAAGCATTGTCCAGCTAGATCAAGTTTGGGTTGAAGCAGAAGTGTTTGAACGTGACGCAGCCTTAATTAAAAAAGGACTTCCTGTATCAATGACACTGGATTATTTACCCGGTGAGGACTGGGCTGGTGTCGTTGATTATGTTTATCCAACATTGAACAGTAAAACACGCACACTCCGAGTGAGATTGAAATTTGATAACACAGACTATCAATTAAAACCAAATATGTTTGCACAAGTCTCTATTCACGCTAATCAAGCTGATAGCACCATCCTCGTGCCTAAAGAAGCCGTTATTAGAACAGGTAAACAGGACAGAGTAGTACTTGCGTTAGGTGATGGGCAATTTAAATCTATTGAAGTGACTATTGGCCGGGTTGATATCGACAGCATCGAAATATTAGACGGCTTAAATGAAGATGACGTTGTGGTGACATCTGCCCAATTCTTGATTGATTCTGAATCAAGTAAAAGCTCTGACTTTAAACGAATGACTCATGATGAAGTGCCTAACTCTGTTTGGATGCAAGGGGATGTTAATAGTGTTATGGCAGGGCACCGCATGGTTAATATTTCACATGGCCCTGCTGAAGCTTGGGATTGGCCTGAAATGGTTATGGATTTTACTGTGGCTGAAAAAGTCGATATTGACTCATTAAAGTCAGGTCAATCTTTGCACTTTGAAGTGAGCAAAACCGAAGACGGTGGATATGAAATTACTGGAATTCATATCATGAGTGAGCCTGGTGATATGAGTGAAGAAGTATCTTTTGCAACAGTATCAGGTCTAATTAATTCTATTAATGTTGATACGCGTGTTCTAAATATTAGCCGAGGCCCAATAGATAAATGGGATAGACCTGCTGCGACGATGGATTTTATCGTCGCGGACAATATAGAAATGGTTGATTTCAATGTCGGTGATAATGTCACTTTCACTTTTGAGGTTAGAGATGACTTAGTTATCACTGACATTTCTCTTGAATCAGATGAACAACACGGCAAGGAAAATAAAGCTGCTGTTGATCATTCTAATCATTAAGTGGGAGAAAAATAATGATTGAATCAATTATTAGATGGTCTATCGGCAATCGTTTCTTTGTTTTGTTGATTACCTTAATTATCGCGTTTGGTGGTTTGTATTCATTACAAAAAACACCAGTAGATGCACTCCCCGATCTTTCTGATGTGCAGGTGATAATTAAGACGAGCTATCCGGGACAGGCACCACAAGTAGTGCAAGATCAAGTGACGTTTCCCCTTACTACAGCCATGTTGTCAGTACCGGGAGCGCAAACTGTTCGTGGTTACTCATTTTTTGGTGATTCCTACGTCTATATCATTTTTGATGATGATACTGATTTGTATTGGGCTAGAAGCAGAGTACTTGAATACTTAAGCCAAGTAGCATCAAGCCTGCCTGATTCGGCAAAACCACAATTAGGACCTGATGCGACAGGAGTGGGTTGGGTATACATCTACGCTTTAACAGATAAGTCAGGAAACCATGATCTAAGCCAATTAAGAAGTATTCAAGACTGGTTTTTAAAGTATGAACTACAAACTGTTCCGGGCGTGTCTGAGGTTTCCGCCGTTGGCGGTATGGTTAAGCAATATCAGGTGCAAGTAGATCCTGACAAATTGAGAGCTTACGATATTCCTCTAAGTTTAATACAAATAGCCTTACAAAAAGGGAACAAAGAAACTGGCGCATCCGTTGTGGAAATGGCTGAAGCTGAATATATGGTTACCGCAACGGGGTATATTCAATCAGTTAGTGATATAGAGAAAATTCCACTTGGTATTAACGAACAAGGCACGCCGTTGCGTATTGGAGATGTTGCCAACGTTAACCTTGGTCCTCAAATGCGCCGTGGTATCGCAGAACTTAATGGCGAAGGCGAAGTTGTTGGTGGTGTTGTCGTTATGCGCTTTGGTGAAAATGCTCAACAAACCATAAATGGGGTAAAAGAAAAGCTTGAGTCGCTCAAATCTTCTTTACCAGAGGGGGTGGAGGTTGTCCCTGTCTATGACAGATCGAAGTTAATAGATCGTGCTGTTGATAACCTTTGGAGCAAGTTGCTAGAGGAGCTTGCAGTCGTGGCTATTGTCTGTGTGGCTTTCCTATTTCATCTTCGCTCATCTATTGTGGCAGTTATTACTCTGCCATTAGGTATCTTGGTGTCGTTCATTATCATGTATATGCAAGGCATCAATGCCAACATTATGTCTTTAGGCGGTATCGCTATTGCGATTGGTGCGATGACTGATGGTGCAATAGTGATGATTGAAAATATGCACAAGCATATGGAGAAAACACCACTAACAGATGAAAATCGCTGGCAAATTGTTGCTAAGGCTGCGAGTGAAGTAGGCCCTGCACTATTTTTTAGCTTACTGATCATTACAGTCTCATTCTTACCTGTATTTATCTTGGAAGCGCAAGAAGGAAGAATGTTCTCTCCGCTCGCCTATACAAAAACCTATGCAATGGCGGCATCAGCAGGTTTGGCGATCACATTGGTGCCTGTTTTGATGGGCTACTTTATTCGAGGCAAAGTTGTTTCTGAAAAGAAAAACCCGTTAAACCGATTATTGATTGCTATCTACATGCCTGTTTTAAAGCAAGTCATGAAGTTTCCAAAATCGACAATAGTAGCAGCAATATTAGTGACTATCGTTGGCTTTTGGCCTGTCGATAAAATTGGTAGTGAATTCATTCCGCCATTGGATGAAGGCGATCTCATGTATATGCCTACTACCTATCCCGGTATTTCAATTGGTAAAGCAAGGGAGTTATTGCAGCAAACAGACAAGCTTATTCGCACTGTGCCAGAAGTTGAAACTGTATTTGGTAAAGTAGGAAGAGCTGAAACTGCAACCGATCCTGCACCTTTAACCATGATTGAAACCTTTATTCAATTGAAGCCACAAGAGCAGTGGCGAGAGGGTGTGACTACTGAATCGTTAAAAGCTGAGTTTGATAAATTGGTTAAGTTTCCGGGCTTAACGAATGCTTGGGTTATGCCAATCAAGACCCGAATCGACATGTTAGCAACAGGCATAAAAACGCCTGTGGGTATTAAAGTCGCCGGACCAGAGCTTGATGTGATTCAGGAAATCGGCCAACAAATAGAGCAAATTTTACCCGAAGTTACAGGCACAGCATCAGTTTACTCAGAGCGAGTTGCAGGTGGACGATATATCAAGGTTGATATTTCACGCGATAAGGCAAGTCGCTTTGGGTTAAACATCGAAGATGTTCAACAAGTGGTTTCTACAGCTATTGGTGGTATGAACGTTACCCAAACGGTAGAAGGTCAAGAGCGTTACCCTGTTAACTTACGCTATCCGCAAGACTATCGAGACTCTCCTGAGCAGCTATCACGATTACCTGTTGTAACACCAAGTGGTCAACGCATTGCACTAGGTGATGTCGCAGATATTCGAGTTGAGAACGGTCCGCCGGGGATTAAGAGTGAAAATGCTCGTTTAAATGGCTGGACGTTTATCGATATAGACGGTGTTGACGTAGGTACTTATGTTGAAAGTGCAAAAATACACTTGGCTAATAATCTAAAACTACCAGCAGGTTATTCAATTACTTGGGCTGGGCAATACGAATATATGGAAAGAGCGAAAGAAAAGCTCACCTATGTATTGCCTTTAACACTCGCCATTATTGTTATTCTACTTTACTTAAACTTCAGAGCGTTTAGTGAGGTGGCTATCATTATCGTTACCTTGCCGATGGCGATGATTGGTGGCTTATGGTTGATGTATCTGGAAGGGTTTAACTTCTCTGTGGCTGTTGGCGTGGGCTTTATTGCTCTAGCTGGGGTAGCGGTTGAGATTGGTGTGATAATGTTGGTCTATCTCAATCAGGCACTTGCTGAGCTTAAGGAAAAAGCTGAAGAGCGAGCTGAACCTATCTCTGATGATGCATATCAAGATGCATTATTGCACGGTGCAGGCTTACGAGTTCGTCCAGTAATGATGACAGTTGCAACAATCATTATCGGCTTGATGCCCATTTTATATGGTACAGGAACAGGTTCGGAGATTATGAGTCGTATTGCTGCACCTATGGTAGGCGGAATGACAAGTGCTGTGCTACTCACTCTTATTGTGCTCCCAGTAATTTACTCAATCGTTAAAAAGCCAGAATTAAACGCCTTTAACAAGGAGCTTTCTAAGGCGGAGCTAAAAAGTAATGCTTAGCGAAGTTAAGAAACCATAAATAGCAATTTCAATAAACTAAAATAGAGGTAAATATGAAAAAACTAATTAAATTTTTAACCGTAATCAGTGTCGTTTTTAGTAGTGCGGTATTTGCGCATGTGCATCTTGAAAAAAGTGTGCCTGCTGATAATGCAATGCTAATGAATCCTCCAGAAGAGTTAACTTTGGTGTTCAACAAAGAGGTACGGGTTGTAAAAGTTTCATTGGCCAATAAACAAGGCGAAGAATTTAAATTTGGATTCGAGCCTTCTAAAGTCGCTACTAGCAAATTTACATGGAAACTACCTAAATTAGCTCCTGCAAACTATGCTGTGGATGTAACCTTCTTAGGTAACGATGGTCATAAAATGAAACATAGCTTCGGCTTTATGGTTCACTAAAATAGGCGGTGTGATTGATATGGAAATGTATATCTGGAATACAGTCATTGTACTGTCAAAAATTGTATTTTACGTCGGCTTTGCCTGTATTGCAGGTTATACATTTTTCAGGCAAATATTTGAGAATAATGAATCTCATACTAATGCTGTAATAAGGAGCTTTCTAAGGCGGAGCTAAAAAGTAATGCTTAGCGAAGTTAAGAAACCATAAATAGCAATTTCAACAAACTAAAATAGAGGTAAATATGAAAAAGCTAATTAAATTTTTAACCGTAATCAGTGTCGTTTTTAGTAGTGCGGTATTTGCGCATGTGCATCTTGAAAAAAGTGTGCCTGCTGATAATGCAATGCTAATGAATCCTCCAGAAGAGTTAACTTTGGTGTTCACCAAAGAGGTACGGGTTGTAAAAGTTTCATTGGCCAATAAACAAGGCGAAGAATTTAAATTTGGATTCGAGCCTTCTAAAGTCGCTACTAGCAAATTTACATGGAAACTACCTAAATTAGCTCCTGCAAACTATGCTGTGGATGTAACCTTCTTAGGTAACGATGGTCATAAAATGAAACATAGCTTCGGCTTTATGGTTCACTAAAATAGGCGGTGTGATTGATATGGAAATGTATATCTGGAATACAGTCATTGTACTGTCTAAAATTGTATTTTACGTCGGCTTTGCCTGTATTGCTGGTTATACATTTTTCAGGCAAATATTTGAGAATAATGAATCTCATACTAATGCTGTAATAGCGAATTTAACGTGGACAAGAACTTATATAGTTATGGCTTTGATCGCTAATATTACTTGGTTCTTTGCCAGTACTGGTGCAATGGCAGAAGAGGGAATTCAGGGGGCGATAGACGCTGATATGTTGGCTATTATGTGGGACTCCTCTGTCGGCACTGGAGCTTTGCTTCGAGCGCTTGGGCTAGTTACCGCAATAATCGCTTTAGCTTTAAGGTTCAAACTCGCTGTGAACTCGTACTTAAAACAAAGCGCTTTAATGTTGAGTTTATTAATCCTTGCATACTCATTCACGTTACTGGGTCATATTTCTGAGTTAGGCACAATTGAAAAAGGCTTGCTTATTTTGCATGTGCTCGTTATGGCATGGTGGTTTGGGGCGTTATTGCCACTAAAACAGGCTTGCCATCAGCTAAGTTATGCAGAACTTCATTTGCTGATGGAAAGCTTTGGCAAACAAGCAAGTTTTACAGTGAGCCTATTGTTGGTAGCAGGCCTCTGGCTCGTGATTCAATTGGTCGGAAGTCTTGATGCACTAATAAGCTCAAGTTACGGACAAACACTGTTGTTTAAATTGGCCCTTGTAGTGTCTATTTTGGCACTTGCTGCTAAACATAAACTAATACTCGTTCCACAACTTAAAAATAGTCAAGGCAGAGAGGCTTTATCTAAATCTATCTCGATAGAAATGGTAGTAGCTTTTGCCATTTTATCTGTAACGGCTGGGCTTACTAGTGTTGTTGGCCCTGCAAATTAAAACCTAAAAGAGAGAATGAAAATGAAAACAATAAATATATTACTTGTTTTATTAATGACGTTTAGTTTCGCAGCAAACGCTCATGGTGATAAGAACAAAGACAAAGGTTTGTTTAAAGGTATAGATACCCCTGCCGCAAAAGTTGTTTTGGCATTTCATCAAGCACTTGAAACTGGCAATCAAAAACAGGCTAGAGCGCAGTTAGCGGATGATGTCACCATTTTCGAGGGAGGCCGCGTTGAAAGGAGCGCTGATGAATATGCTCATCATCATATGTTGTCGGATATGAAGTATTTAGCAGCGATGAAGAGCGACACACTTGAACATCAAGTGACGATACTTGGAAATACCGCTATCTCTGCGTCGCGTAGTCAAACTACAGGTACTCATAAAGGTGTTGAACGCGATTATCAAGGCATGGAAACGATGGTGCTGGAAAAGCAAAATGGTGAATGGAAGATTAAGCACATTCATTGGTCACATTAATTTATTGGTTAAATAACGGAGTACAAAATGAGAATTAAAAATCCATTACATCAAGTTTCTACGCCACGTAGACGCTTTGTACAAGGTGTAATTGCTGGCGGTGTATTAGCTGCTTTTCCAAGTGTTCTTCATGCAGCTTCATCTTTGATTGCTGGAACTTCAACAGGTACTGCGCCCGAACTAAGTGGAGAAGTAATAGATTTAGTGATAGATGAGTCACCCGTAAACTTCACAGGTGTTGTAAGAATGGCTACAACAATCAATGGCTCAATACCAGCTCCTACCTTGCGCCTCAGAGAAGGTGATGACGTTACTATCAGGGTAACTAATAAATTATCAGTGCCGAGTTCAATTCATTGGCATGGGATCATTCTTCCGTATCAAATGGATGGTGTACCGGGCATTAGCTTTAAAGGCATTATGCCTGGCGAAACGTTTGTTTATAAATTTAAGTTACAACAAAGCGGTACTTATTGGTATCACTCACACAGTGGCTTTCAAGAAATGACAGGTATGTACGGCGCATTAATTATTGAGCCAAGAGAAAAGGATATTATTAGTGCTGACAATGAGCATGTCATCCTATTGTCTGATTGGACTGATGATGATCCTATGGAGTTATTCCGTAAATTAAAAATTCAGGGGGATGTGTTTAACTTTAATCAGCCCACTGTACCTGAGTTTTTTGATGACATAGCAACAAGCGGCGTTGCTAATGCACTTCAACGACGTGAAATGTGGAACCAGATGCGAATGAGTCCAACCGATTTAGCTGATTTATCGGCTTCGGCAATGACCTATTTAATGAATGGTACTGCGCCAATGGCTAATTGGCGTGGGCTGTTTAAAGCGGGCGAAAAAGTACGTTTAAGATTTATTAATGGCTCAAGTAACACCTTTTTTGATGTACGTATCCCAGAGTTAAAATTAACTGTGGTACAAGCAGATGGACAAAATGTTGAACCCGTTACCGTAGATGAGTTTCGCTTTGGTCCAGGTGAAACCTACGATGTGGTTGTTGAGCCTAAAAATGACGCATACACAATTTTTGCACAAAGCATGGACCGCTCAGGTTATGCCAAAGGGACTTTGTCTGTCGCTGCTAATATTGATGCGCCAGTGCCTGCACTTGACCCAGTTGAGTGGTTAGCAATGCGGGATATGATGGGCAATATGGATCACTCTGCTATGCCTGGAATGGATCACAGCGCTATGGGCCACGCTAGCATGGACAAAACCAGTATGGATCAGGGGGCAATGGATCATAGCACAATGGACCACGGTGCAATGGCAATGGACCATAGTAAGCATAATATGGGTAAAAACCCACTGGCTGTTCCAAGTCAGAAAGTTCGCCACGCTAAAACAGAATATGGCGCCTCAATTGATCAGCGCGTTGATACGCCACGCACAAACTTAGACGATCCTGGTGTTGGGCTGCGCAATAACGGCCGTCGAGTTTTAACACTTGCAGATTTACGCTCTCTTGATGGCATAGTTGACCACCAAGCACCCGAAGCCGAAATTGAGCTGCATTTAACCGGCAACATGGAACGCTACAGCTGGTCTTTTGATGGCTTAGAGTTTGGTAAAAGTACCCCTGTGCATATGAAGCATAATCAGCGGGTACGAGTTATTTTACAAAACGATACCATGATGACACACCCTATGCATTTACATGGTATGTGGAGCGACTTGGAGAACGATCAAGGCGATGTGTTAGTTCGCCGCCATACCATAATGGTACAGCCCGCCCAAAGAATTAGCTTTTTAACTACGCCACATGATCTTGGTCGTTGGGCTTGGCATTGTCATTTACTGTTTCATATGGATGCAGGTATGTTTAGAGAGGTGGTTGTATCATGAGAAATTTAACCTTATCAACAGTACTTACTAGTGCACTATTAATTAGCGCACCGTTATTGAGCCTGAATGTGTTTGCTCAAACTGAAATGGGCGACATGTCTGGCGATATGGCGGGCGATAAAATGCAGCCGCAAGGCGGCGATGCCCCTAAAAATGCTCGCGATCCACACGCTTATGCTAATGGCACAACCTTAACGCAAGGGCCATATGCTTTAGCAGATGGCGAGCGCTTAACCCTTGCAGATGAGTATAAGTTTTACGCTATTTTAGGTGATCGCCTTGAGTATAACGAACAAGCCGATGCTGCTGTTTTCGATTTACAAGCTTGGTACGGCACCACCTTTAATCGATTAGTGATAAAAACCGAGGGCGATGTTAGTTATGGCAAGCTTGAAGAAAATCAAACTGATATTTTATGGGGTCATGCAATTTCGGCTTATTGGGATACGCAAGTCGGTATTCGCTACGATTATTATAAAGAAGGCAAAAACCGTCAATGGTTAGCGTTTGGTATTCAAGGCTTAGCACCTTATTGGTTTGAGCTTGATATGACAGCGTATGTAGGTGAGAGCGGCAATACAGCATTTACAGCACAAGCTGAATATGAGCTGCTTTTAACACAAAGGCTCATTATACAGCCTCGTGCTGAAATAACATTTTATGGTAAAGACGATGAACAAAATGAGCTAGGCAGTGGGCTATCTAGTACTGCTATTGGCGTTAGGGTTCGTTATGAATTTACTCGCCAATTTGCACCTTATGTAGGTGTAGAGTGGACTAATAAATTTGGTAGCACAGCAGATTACGCCAAGCTAAACGAGCAGAGCAGCAACGATACTGAGTTTGTTGCCGGTTTAAGATTTTGGTTTTAATACGAAGAAATAACTACATTGATTTAATGAGAGCTACCGCAATTATATTGATGGTAGCTTTTCATTTTGTCTGGGATTTAAACTATTTTGGTTATATTAGAACAGACATACCTAACGGCTTTTTCTGGAAAGAGCTAAGAGCAATAATTGTAAGTTTGTTCTTGTTTTCTGTTGGTGCCAGTCTGGTTTATTCCTATCAAGGTGGTATATCAGCGAAGAAATTAGCTTGGCGAACGGTTAAGATATCTAGTGCTGCGTTACTAGTGACTTTATCCTCACTATTTACCTTGCCAGAACATTGGATTTACTTTGGTATTTTACACTTCATAGCAGTTGCAACACTTCTATTAGTTTGGTTGGTGGGGAAACCTAAACTTGCTTTGCTGCTATCTTTATTTATTTTTAGCGCATACATAGCGATAGAAATACCGTGGAATTGGCCTTTTAGCTATATTGAACAATATATTTCAAAACATCCTAGTGACTTGGTTACTCTTTTTCCTTGGTTGGCTTTGCCCTTGCTCGGTATCTGGGCTGCAAATTTCCGAATCTTTCGTCTGGCTCCCGCCAATCAACATGCGATAAACCCTTATTTGACATTGCTTAGTCAACACTCTTTACTGATTTATTTACTTCACCAACCTTTGCTTTTTGCTGGCTTTAGCGCTATCGAATGGATCAATTGAATATGAAAGTCCTCTATTTCGGAAATAATCTCTTTTCAAACTGTTTAACATTTATGGTTAACCAAGGCTTTAGTGTTGAAGCTGTTTATATTAATGATGTAGAGGAAAACGCAAGTATCGTTAAACGAATTTGTGGCATACATAAGATAATGACACATTCTTTAAGACCGACTAAAGAAGAACTTGATGAATATATAAAATCTGGAGTAACTCTTTTTGTCGTTGCTGACTATGGATATAGACTGCCCATAACAGATATAAAATATGCCTTTAATATTCATCCCTCACTTTTACCTAAAGGTAGAGGCCCTACGCCATTAACTTACATTGTGGATCTACCAGAATTTGCAGGTGTAAGCATACACAAAATCACATATATGCTTGATGGCGGAGATATCTTACTCCAAGAACAATTTGAAGTAGGACAAAATGAATCCATTTCCTCCTTAATGGTGAAGTCAAGCTTACTTGCGGAATCTTTACTGCAAACCTTGTTAAATGATCTCGAAACTATCTATGAGAGTGCTACGCCACAACAAAAACGATTAGCTACTTATTGGAAGCAACCTAGTATAGAAAGGAGAATCATGTCGTGGCTCAATGATACTCAACAATTTAGGCAAGCAATACGTCAATATGGGCATTTTGGCATCTTAATAACAATTTATGAAGAGCTTTTTATTGTCAGCCAATTAGAGGTGGCCGATTTCAAACATGACTACAAGCTAGGCAGCATAATTTTTGAAGACCAAGCGCTGATTAGTGTGGCTATGAATGGTGGCTTTGCTGTTGTTTTTAAAAGTTCTATGGTGCTAGTAAACTCAGCAGTACTAGAGTAATTCGTATATTAAAAGTGTGTATAAAATGTTTTGAAGCAGACTTTAAGGGCTAGGTTAGAACGTAGGTTTTAGTTCAAAGGTTGATCAAGATCATAAAATTATTTTTATAAAGTGGCTAATATTGTAGGTGCTAAAGAAGGAATGATAATGTTTGGACTTTTCAGGTGGTTTAAAATAGTAATAATAACTGTGTTGCTTACGCAGCATGGCTTTGCGATTGCTAAACCAATGAATTGTGAAGAGCATCATAATGGCTCATCCGACACGCATATTATACAACCAAGCAAAAATATGCATCATCAATCAATGATTGACAATAGTCACTATCACACTGAAAATTCGCAAGATTCTAAAAACCGTCATGGTGATGAAGACTGTGAAAAATGTAAAGCTGGTGATTGTGTTTGTTGTGAAGGCGGTTTTTGTACAAGCTTTCATTTAAATGCCTATCTTGTGGAAGCGCAAGACGAAGGTATTTGCAATATTCATTCTGAGCTAATTCTACAGCGTACACCCCTACCAAAATCTGGTATCCATCTCTTACTTTATCGTCCACCAATTATTGGCTAATCACAGGATCAGTGCGTCTTTTTTTCGCCACTCCCATCAAAAATAGAATGACTTATTCATTGATTTAAATAATCAATTGTTTTGAACGATTAGTACGATATTTTGAAGGCACTATGAAAATGCTCAAGTTATTGCCATTTACAGTAATTAATACTGTCGATTTTGACCGAGATTTCTCTTTTACCAAAAAATTAGTTTTTAGCTTTTGCATTATTAATCACGAATAATCACTTGACCTGTGTCTTAGACACAGGTCTAAGCTGTAGGTGAGATTACAAACTTAGGTGAAGAACTAAGGAGTGAACATGAAAGTTGCAGAGCTGGCAAAAAGCCTTGGAACGACTGCTGATACGGTGCGCTATTACTCGCGATTGGGACTGTTAAAACCTGCCAAGTCAGTGAACGGCTACAAGTCATACTCGAATAAAGAAGTATCGAGACTTAAATTCATTTTAAGTGCCAGAAACCTTGGTTTTTCCGTTGTAGATATCAAGGAAATTATTAATGAATCTGAAGATGGTAAAAGTGCGTGCCCATTAGTCAGAAGCCTGATCAAAGAGCGGCTCGAAGAAACAGAAAAACAGTTTCAAGCAATGTTGGCACTTCGAGGAAAAATGTCTTCTGCGCTTTCTCGATGGGAAGAAATGGAAGACAAAGCACCGACTGCAAACATGGTTTGTCATCTCATCGAAAACTTTGAGCAAATTAAAAAAACATAGGAGGAAAAAGGGTGGCTACTAACACAAATATAAAAACTGAATCAGGCTGTTGCTGTCAGGCAAAAGCTCAATCCTCTTCGTGTAAAAGTAAGGAGAATACGTTGGAGAAAGTATCACATAACCAACAGCTTATCATTGAAGGCGCTGGGTGTGCTAGCTGTGTAGGCAAAATTGAAGGGGCATTAAATGCAACTCTTGGAGTCGTCAGTGCGGAAATGAATTTTGCTGATAGGACTGTAACAGTTTCTGGGACAGCTAAGACAGAAGAATTGGTCAAAGCTGTTGAGTCTGTGGGGTATAACGCGAAGCCAATTGATGATAGCTCAGCAACAGATGCGCTTGATGAGAAAGAGGCGGCGGATTTTGCATATTACAAAAAGCTAATGCGCGATACGTTTATTGCCCTTTCACTCGGCGTTCCTTTGATGATCTACAGCATTGTAGTTGGAGAAATGACGGTTGAAACAAACCTTGAACGAATTTCTTGGTTGGTTGTAGGCATTTTAACTTTTGGTGTTATGTATTTTTCAGGCAAGCATTTCTATGTAGGAGCATGGAAGAGCTTCAAAAATCATTCAGCCAATATGGACACCCTAATTGCTTTAGGAACAGGCACGGCTTGGTTGTATTCGATGGTTGTCGTGTTTGCACCTGACGCTGTTCCATTGATGGCACGGCATGTTTATTTTGAAGCTACCGCCATGATCATTGGCTTAATTGATTTAGGTTTAGCATTAGAAATCAAAGCCAGAGGTAAAACCTCTGAGGCCATTAAACGTCTTATCGGCTTGCAAGCCAAAACAGCAACCGTGGTTCGTGACAACAAAGAAGTTCAGATAGGTATTGAGCAGGTTTTATTTAACGATATTGTGAAGGTAAAACCGGGTGAAAAAATTCCCGTCGATGGCGTGGTATTGGAAGGACACACCTCTATTGATGAGTCCATGCTGACAGGCGAACCTATGCCTGCTGAAAAAGCTGAAGAAGATGAGGTTGTCGCAGGTACTTTGAACAAATCAGGCATGATTTTATTTAGAGCCACACGCGTTGGTAAAGACACGGCGCTTGCACAGATCATCAATATGGTGAAACGAGCACAAAATTCAAAACCGCCGATTGGCCGTTTGGCCGATGTTATTTCAGCTTTTTTCGTACCTGTCGTGATGATTACCTCTGTGTTAAGTGCGCTAGCATGGCTTAACTTTGGACCTGAGCCAGCCATTGCTTTTGCCATCGTTTCAGCAACTACTGTGCTTATTATTGCCTGCCCGTGTGCTTTAGGTTTGGCAACACCCATGTCTGTCATGGTGGGAGTAGGAAAAGCAGCAGAAGCCGGAGTGCTTATTCGCAACGGTGAGGCACTGCAAACCGCCTCTAAAATCACTGCCATGATTTTAGATAAAACGGGCACTATTACTGAAGGGGCACCTAAGGTAACCGATATTATTTTAGCAAAAGCTACTGACGAAAAAGACGTACTACAGCTTGCAGCAAGTTTAGAAAGCGGCTCAGAGCATCCTTTAGCGCAAGCGATTGTTGAAAGTGCGTTAGATCAGGATATTGAGTTACTAAAAATTGAAGCCTTTAACGCCATTACGGGTTTTGGTGTAGAAGCAAGCTGCAACAACAAAGCCCTGCTTTTCGGAAACGATAAACTAATGAAGTTAAAAGGCATAGACCTCACAGGCTTTGTTGAACAAGCACAGTCTTTAGCCAAAGAAGCCAAAACACCTATGTACTTTGCTGTAGATGGTGAACTTGCAGCAATCATTGCTGTTGCAGATCCTATCAAGTCAGACTCAATCTCTGCTATCAAACGGCTTCAGGCTAATGGTATACGCGTCATCATGTTAACGGGTGATAACAAGGAAACCGCTGCCGCCGTAGCTAAAAAAGTGGGTATTAGTGAGTTTCTTGCTGAAGTGCTGCCAGAAGATAAAGCCAACAAGGTGAAAGAGCTACAAGAAGGCGGCGAAATTGTTGGTATGACAGGAGATGGCATCAACGATGCTCCTGCGCTAGCGTTAGCCGATGTTGGCTTCGCCATAGGCACAGGGACTGATGTAGCTATCGAAAGTGCTGACATTACCCTAATGCGTGGTTCACTTCATGGCCTTGCTGATGCCATAGCGGTAAGCAAAGCTACTTTACGAAATATCAAACAAAACTTGTTTGGCGCGTTTGTCTATAACGTAGCCGGGATTCCTTTTGCTGCGGGGGTTCTATATCCCTTCTTTGGCATTCTGCTTAGCCCTGTAATTGCAGGTGCTGCAATGGCGTTTTCGTCATTGACTGTAGTGTCAAATGCAAATCGACTTCGCTTTTTTAAAGCAAAAGAGCATTAAGGAGAATCACAATGATGGTTATTAACTTATTAGGCTTAATGTTAATCGCGCTGATTGTTTGGTGGTTTTGGCTATATAAACCCAATAAAACAATCGTTCAAGGTAATGAAGTACTCATTGAAGTGAGGGATGGTGTGTATTCCCCATCCTCAATTCAGGTGTCTGCTAGCCAACCTGTCACTCTGAAGTTTATGCGCAAAGATCAATCCCCCTGCGCTGAAACAATGCTTATTCCTTCATTGGATATAAGCGAACAGCTTAAATTAAATGAAATTACTCAAATTACCCTATTGAACTTATCACCGGGAGAGCATGAGTTTCACTGTCAGATGCAAATGTATCGCGGTGTCTTAAAAGTCGTTTAGGAGGGCAATATGAAAAATCAACACCCTAATTTTTGGTCAACACCTACAGGCTGGGCTGCACTGGCACTTATTGCCGCAGTGACCTACTTCTTAGTGCTTGAGCATGGTCAACATATGCTGCAATTTCTTCCCTACTTGATTTTATTGCTATGCCCCTTGATGCACGTATTTATGCATGGCAGTCATGGTAAACATGGTCACGATCATTCACATGCGCCTGATGAAAAAAAGGAAGAGAGCTCTTAAGAACTCACGGATAAAAATGCAGCCTATCACGATGGCTACATACAAGGGTTAGAAAAGGCACGTAAGGAATCACATAAAAAGGAGAGCAGTGATGAATGAAACATATGATTATGGCTTATGGTCAATGGTGATACTGAACTCAGCAATTTTTATCTTTTTTGCCTTTAGTTTTGTCAAACCAAAAACATCAACTGATTGGAGAAGTCTAAGCGTGTTCTCTGCCTTTATTGTTGCCCTATTTACTGAAATGTATGGCTTTCCTTTAACTATCTATTTTCTGTCGGGGTGGCTGACGGAGACCTATCCAGAAGTAAATTTCTTTGCGCATGAGAATGGGCATTTATTACATACTTTCTTTGGATTTCAAGGTGATGCCCATTGGGACCCATTTCATATAGTGAGTATGGTGTTTATTGTTGCAGGTTTCTTTATGTTGTCTTCAGCATGGAATGTATTGCATCACGCGCAAAAACATCATCAATTGGCTACAACTGGATGGTATGCAAGGTGTCGCCACCCACAGTATGTAGCTTTCATTCTAATCATGTTCGGCTTTTTATTGCAGTGGCCGACAATCCCAACACTTGCGATGTTTCCGATCTTAGTCGTTGTTTACGTCAAGCTAGCGAAACGCGAAGAAGCACAAGCGATTGCTGAGTTTGGTTCGGAGTACCACAGGTATATGGAATCGACACCAAGTTGGATCCCAAATTTTAATAAAAGTGTAGAAGGTAAAAATCATGAAAACGTTAACTAAATCAATTTTATTTATTAGTTCACTACTGATAACCACTAGCTCATTTGCCCAAAACAATGAGCATAAACATGAAGGTGCGAACAAAGCTGATATGCATCAAGGCATGGCAATGTCGCATGAAAATATGGAAAAAATGCATAAAAAGATGATGGAAATGAAAAAAGAAGTTTTAGCAATTAAATCTGAACAAGATCCTGAAAAGCAAAAAAGAATGATGCATAAACATAGACGTTCAATGATGAAAATTATGCAGATCATGCATCGAGATATGGAAGACAAACCTATACATAAACAAATTGCAATGGCTGAACATCATCTGGAAATGATGGAAAACATGATGCCGCAGATGAACCGGAAAATGGAAGAAATTAAAGATAGCAATCAACAGCATTCACACAAACATTAGGAGAAAAATTATGAGCGATTTAAATCATAGAGTTGGCGTTAGAGAGCAGAATTTAGTTGTTCGAAATCTAAAGCTTAGCAATGTCACAGAAGAAAGCTGTGACGAGTTAGTAAAAGAAATAGATCAGCTTTTTGGTATAGATGAAGTTAGTTACAACATCAAAGAAGGTGAAATACACCTTGCCTATGATGCCGCAAACGTAAGCCTTGATGGGATTGAGGAGGTAATCCGTAAGTATGGCGCAGATGTTCATAATGATTGGTGGACACATACTAAAGAAAGTTACTATAAATTTGTTGATCAGAACATCAAAGATAACTCTGTTCATAAGCCTTGGAGTTGTCATCAAGCACCTTCGGGGGCTGGCCGGAAAAACAAATGAATTCATAAAAAAGTGTATAGATAATTAGTTAGTCAAATGAGGTAACAGTGATGAAAACACCCTATATAAAAGCTCTTTTATTGCTTACATTCGGTTTATATTTAGTGGGTTGTTCCAATACCACTTTTTATCATAAATACATGGTGAGAGGTCAGGTAGTAGAAAGTTCTGATAATCGAACTCTAATCTGTATTGGTGCTAAGCATGGCGCAGAGGTTGGGCAAAAATACAGTGTTATTAGATTCCATGAAAGAATAGTATTGAGTGAAGGTGAAGATCCCTACACTATCGAAAAGGTAGGAACGGTACAAATTACTAAAATTGTGAATGATCATTTCGCAACTGTAAAGCTAGTGTCTGGTGACATTGCAGCGAAAGATATGGTGGAACTTGAAAACTAATAAAGTGGTGGCGAAAGCCACCACAAGAGCACAACAATAAAACTTAATGAAAAAACTTTAGTGTTATTTTGTACAACCTTTGAGATTGCTTGCTCAGTTCTGGTTATCTTGATGCCAGTACGACAGAAAAAATGTTACATATGAATTAGAAAGGTATGGGCTGGCATCCTAGGTCTAATCTTAACAGTTAAGGGGCCGCCGAATAGAGCTATACCTTTACATCAGCAGCATAATCAATGCTCCCGCGATCATAAATAAGTTTTCAGATAGCGATACAAATCCAAGTGGCACACTGCTATCGCCGCCTACACAGGCACACTTTAACTGGCGTTTGTCGATGTAAACGGCTTTGAAAACTGAAATTGCTCCAACTGTGCCGATAAACAATGAAAATGGTGCCACTGCGAGAGGCTGTAGTTGGGCAACCATACCAATACCTGCATATGCTTCAATGAAGGGATAAATATAACCATATCTTATCCATCTCATCGCTAGTAAATCATAAGTAATAAACGAATTTGTGAAACTGTATAGGTCTTTCAGTTTTTGCACCGCTAAGAGCGTCATTGAAAAAGCTATAAATAGCATCAGTGTTCTGATGGAGATAAATGAGCCGGAAGCAAAATGTTGAGATGCGACAGCAAGAAGTGCAGCTATCGAGAAAATGGCTACAACGGGCGTGTAGGTTGTGCCAGTTTGACCTGCTTCATCTTTACCAAAATACTCTCTTAAGTCATCGTATCCTCCGACACGCTTTCCTTCAATAAAGGTTTGTGGCGTAGTTTTGACATCATGCTTAGCTTTGAAGTCATCAGCTTGTTGTCTTGACGTGAGCTTATGATCTTCTACATCATACCCTTGCCTCTCCAGCAAATCTTTCGACCTTAAACCATAGGGGCAGATATGTTCGTCAGTGACCATTCTGTACAGGGTAGCTGTCTTAGTCATCTTAGTCTCCTTTGTTCAGTGTGCCTTCAAACTTTGGGAGCGGTCGTTGCTCAGCCTGAGCTTGTGAGCTGACCTTTCCATTTTCAGAAATATCTTTAATCAGCCATTCCATTTCTTTTATTTCTTTTCGTTGGGCTTTAATAATACCATTTGCCAATTCACGCACGCGTACATCCTCCAAAGTTGAATGCTCACTAGTAAGAATAGCAATGGAGTGATGAGGAATCATCGCTTTCATGTAAGCAGTGTCAGAAATTGTGCTTTGAGAGCGAACAAGATAAAGACATATGGCAAACAGTATTGTCGCCAATAGAAAAATAGCCATGTTGAGCTTCTTGTTACTGTACATGCCAAGCATAAAGGCCAGCATGATCATTGCCATACCTGCTCCCATATACAACGCCATATAGATACGCGTTTCACTAAACCATATATGTGATACTGCGTAAGTGTTGAGATACATCATGACAAACATAGCAATGGTTGAGGTGATGATCATTGCAGCAAATCTTGAGTATTTCATAAGTAATCCTTACATTGATAGTGTAAATATTTCCCACTGTTAGCCTATTATTCTCTACATGTGGTCATGTTCTCGAAAAAGTGCAAGTAATGAGCCAGTATCAATAAGAGTATTTGTAATACGATTGACTCAATTTCAGCTTATATCTAAAGTTTAAGTTTTGAACTTATGATAGACACAGGCTAAATTGGCTTTAGTTAACAATCTAATGGGAGAACTCAAAGCACTACAAGCTGAGCTTCAACAAATGGCAAGCTCGTGTACAAGTGAAGCGTGTGAAATAATTAAGTCACTTTATAGTTAGAATTGTCATTCATTTTCTATCCGTAGTGTACGAATTTCTATTTTTTATTACGTTCATGTACGAAATTTATTTAATATACTTTCGTTCATTTAATTGTTAAGGTGTGCGAAAGTTACAGGTTTCGTATATATGAAAGTTGGTTTTGCAAGAGTTTCAACTAAAGAACAAGATTTAAATGTTCAACTGTCCAAGTTGGACGCTCAGGGCTGTGAAAAAATATTCCAAGGCAAACAGTCTGGTGCTTCGATTCGAAATGAAGAAAAGCTTTAGGAACTCATCGACTTTATTAGGGAAGGTGATGAAGTTATTGTTACTCGCCTCGACCGTTTGGGACGGTCGTTAAAATCTATTCTTGAGGCAATTGAAAGCATCCATAAGAAAGGTGCTTGTTTGAATATTATCGACGGCTCTCTCAATACCAAAAATGATAATCCGTTTGCCACTGCCATGATCAACCTATGTGGAGTATTCGCTCAGCTTGAGCGGGATTTAATAAAAGCAAGAACAGCCGAAGGTCGTGAAGAAGCGAAGGCTAAAGGCAAGCATATGGGCAGGTTGCCCGCATTGTCTGATAAGCAAGCAAAGGACTTGTATAAGGCCAAGCTAAATGGTGAGAGTGTCTCTACTTTATCACGTAAGTTTGAAGTTAGCCGACCAACGGTTCATCGAACAATTGCCAGAATGGAACAGAAGAACAACAAATAAAAAGGAAAATTTATGTGGTCTGATAAAGAATCAAAAATAGACTTTTTAAACTTTAATGAAACGGCAGAGTCGATTAAAGATCTTATAACAGAAAAGGAATTAATGCCTATTAGCGTCGGTGTCTTTGGTGATTGGGGCGCAGGAAAGTCGACTATTCTTGAACTTACCAAAGCATCTTTGGAAACTGATGAGCAAGAATATATCCAAGTACATTTTGATGCATGGACTTTCCAAGGGTACGATGATGCTAAAGCTGCGCTATTAGAAACAATAGCATCTACTTTAGTTAAAAAAGCAGCAGACGATAAAAACCTAAGTGCAAAAGCAAAAGAGTTTGCTGGACGAATAGATAAGATCAGACTGATGGGGCTGCTAATGGATGGTGGTGCAGCATTAGCGGGCATACCAACTATGGGTGGTATACAGAAATTTATGGGATTATTCAGTGGTGGTGATGATGGTGAACTGGATGTTGGTGATGTAAAGGATGCTGTAGACGGTGCTAAAGATGTTGCTAGGAAAAACAAAGGTCTAATCAAAGATAAGACATCATTTTCACCCCCTAAAGAAATTAAAGAATTCCGAAAGGCATATTCAGATCTGCTAAAGGAGTTTGATAAACCACTTATTGTTTATGTCGATAATTTAGATCGCTGTTCTCCATTTAATGCGATTTCAACACTTGAGGCGATCAGATTATTTCTATTTCTACCAAATACTGCATTTGTTATTGCCGCCGATGAAGACATGATCCGCTTGGCAGTGCCGGAATATCACAAAGGTGCATCTCAACGACATCAAACTGATTATTTGGACAAGCTTATTCAAATTCCTGTGCATGTACCAAGACCCGGTGTTCTGGAGGTAAGGGCATATTTAATGATGCTTACTGCTCAAGACCACGGCGTTACCGGTGCCCAGTTAGAAGCGATAAGATGTGCCCTTGAAGAGTCATTAAGGCTATCGTGGAAACAGCCACAAATTACCGTTGATGAGCTACTTCAAGATCACGCTATCGAAAAGCATTCAGAACTCAGAAGTAAATTTGTAGTTGCAGAACAGTTAGCTCCATTATTAGCTGAATCCACAAACATTGTAAACGTCCGGTGATCATCACCTAGATATTGATATTCCAAGGCAATAATTGTTCTATGTCTGGCTCAGGCTGACAA
>NZ_JBEOOG010000061.1:0-24682 GCF_040308965.1 Pseudoalteromonas sp. MER144-MNA-CIBAN-0113 | reverse complement strand
AATAGCGAATTTTTTGCCTAGCTATCACCCCGTTTTTCCTGCCTCAAAATAGACCGCTTAATTAAGCGAATTGGTATAAAATGCTAAGGGAGTTCAGCGATTAAGCCCAACGTGATTACTTAGGACTGTGTACAATACTAATCTACTTTGTTGGTGAAGTCATAGTCGTGTGTGACCTTGAATATAGAAGGGGAAGCGTGTATTTCACATCGCTATCAAGTCTAAAGTACGCATATATTGCTAGCCTAAATATATAATGTTTAAACGAATCAGCTACGGCTTTTTTAAGGCCTTATAAGATCGCTGTATGCATATAGAAAAACTCATTTAAGTTGGGCTGAAAAGTGACTATGGTCTTTATTTTAGCTATTAGATGATTTTGCAGAATATATTAAAGAAATGATATTTGTGGAATAAACCAAGTAGGATCAAAAACGCCAACTCAAGGTTGGCGTTTTAATTATCAGGCTAAAGGTGATTATTAAACTTTAGGGCCTGCGTTTTTAATTTCGTCAGATACGTCGTATTTAGCAAAATTTTCTGTGAAATCAGATGCTAGCTTAGCCGCATACTCTGCGTATTTAGCTTTGTCTTCCCAGGTATTGATTGGGTTAAGAAGCTTGCTATCTACGCCCGGTACTGCAACTGGTACGTCTAGGTTTAGCACGTCAATATGTTGGGTTTCTACACCGGCTAATTTTCCAGATACGATTGCATCCACAACAGCTCGTGTTGTTGGAATATCAAAACGCTTACCAATACCGTAAGGGCCACCTGTCCATCCAGTGTTAACTAGGTAAACTTTAGCGCCGAATTCACGTACACGCTTCATTAGAAGCTCTGCGTATACACCTGCAGGACGTGGGAAGAAAGGAGCACCAAAACAGGTTGAGAATGTTGATTCAATATCGCTAGTAGAACCAATTTCTGTAGAGCCTACTTTTGCTGTGTAGCCACTTAGGAAGTGAAATGCTGCAGCTTCTTCGGTTAGTACAGATACCGGTGGTAGTACACCACTCACATCACATGTTAGGAAAACAACAGCCTTAGGCTCACCTGCGCGGTTTTCAACTTTACGTTTTTCAACGTGCTCTAGTGGGTAAGCTGCACGGCTATTTTGAGTTAGGCTGGTATCGTTGAAATCAGGAACACGGTTTTCATCAAGTACCACATTCTCTAAAATTGTACCGAATCGAATAGCATCCCAGATAACAGGTTCGTTTTTCTGAGAAAGATCGATACATTTAGCGTAACAACCACCTTCGATATTAAATACACTACCAGGTGCCCAGCCGTGCTCGTCATCACCGATTAAGAAGCGAGTTGGATCTGCTGATAATGTTGTTTTACCTGTACCAGATAAACCAAAGAATAATGCGGTATCGCCTGCTTCACCTACGTTAGCAGAACAGTGCATTGGTAATACACCTTTCGCTGGTAGTAGGAAGTTTTGCACAGAGAACATCGATTTTTTCATTTCACCCGCGTAGCGCATGCCAGCAAGTAACACTTTACGTTGTGCAAAGTTAATAATAACTGTGCCATCGCTATTGGTACCATCGCGCTCTGGATCACATACAAACGAAGGTACGTTCATTACTTGCCACTGAGGAAAGTCGGCTTTGTTGTATGATTGTGGTTGGATGAACATATTTTTAGCGAAGATATGGTGCCAAGCAGTTTCTGTTGTTACAACCACTGGAAGGTAGTGCTCTGGATCAGCGCCTACTTCAAGGTGAGAGATAAAGTGGTCGTTGCTTTGCACATGTGCTTCTACACGTGCCCATAACGCGTCAAACTTATCTGCATCGAATGGGCGATTTACGTTACCCCATTGGATTTCATTTTCAGTACTTGATTCTTGAACAATAAAACGATCTTTTGGAGAACGACCGGTACGACGACCGGTGTTAGCTACAAAAGCACCATTGGCGGCTAAAGTCCCTTCGCCACGGCTGATAGCGTGTTCGACAAGTTCAGCTGCAGTTAGATCGACAAAACGGGTAGCGCTTGAAGTCATGTTTATACCTAAATTGTGTGAGATTGAACGGGATAGCTCTGGGTCTTAGTAACCTTTAAGCTGCAAATATAGTAACAGATGGATTAAGGATATTCGAGCTTATAAACGCGGTAAAAACATATAAATTAAGGAAAAAACATGAATAATTTCAATGATACCGGTGTCATGAAAAATGCTCAGCTTGTGATACCGGTGTCATTTTTTAGGCACAAAAAAGCCATAAAAAATTATGGCTATTTAATGCTGTGTTTTATAAAAGTAGGTTAGTTAAATATACTTTTTATATCTTGCTCGTTAAACACATAATCTTTTAAACAGTAATGGCAGCTAATTTTAATCTCACCATTTTTTTCAACATCGTCCAAAAGCGTTTGTTGACCAACATTAACTAAAGCTGTCATCGTTTTTTCGCGATTACAGCCACATTTAAATTGAATTGGTTGAGGGTCAAATACGCGTGGGTTATCTTCATGATAAAGGCGCGTTAGAATAGTATTGGCATCAAGCTCTAGTAGCTCCTCATCTTTAATAGTATTGCTGAGTGCTTCTAAGTGAGCAAAATCTTCAATCGATTTTTGTTTATCTACAGGTAGCACTTGTAAAAATAGCCCACATGCTTTGGCGCTGCCTTCTTCAGTATCAGTTGCAAACCAAAGGCGCGTTTTTAATTGCTCAGACTGCTCAAAATAGCTTTCTATACATTCACTTAATGTATCATGCTCTAAAGGTACTATACCTTGGTAACGCTCACCTTGAGTTGGAGTAATCGTGATAACCATGTAGCCTTGGCCAATGAGCTCTTTTACCGTTGAGCCAGTAACTTCATGTTGTAATCGCGCAATACCACGCATATTTTGTTGATCATCACCATTGATCACCGCATATTTTACGGGGCCATCACCTTGTAATTGAACTGCAATTTCGCCTTCAAACTTTAACGTTGCTGTTAATAAACAGGTTGCAACAAGCAGCTCACCTAATAATGCTTTAACGGGCTCTGGATAATTGTGTTTCGCAATCATTTCATTGTAAGCGTTGTCTATTTGTACGAGTTCGCCACGAACATCGAGGTTGTCAAATAAATAGCGGTGAAGTAAATCTTGTTGCATGAGCGGCTATACCTAACTTGATTTCATTTTTAAAAGTTCGCGTCTTTGCTTTTTATCTGGTTTTTTATCCGGATGAGGAGCAAAGAAACTGTTATTTTTGCGTGCAATACTATTTTCTTCACGCTTAGCAATACTTGCATCAGATTCTTGATACATGGTCTGTGCAATGGGGGCGCTTTGGCGCTTTTCAAGTATATTTAATACTGTGATGGTTTTTTCATCAACGCCTTGAGCTAGCTTTATAACTGCGCCAATTTCTACAATTTTACTAGCCTTACTGCGTTGCCCATTATAATGTACTTTGCCGCCTTGTACCATTTCTCGAGCTATTGCACGCGTTTTATAAAATCGAGCCGCCCATAACCATTTGTCCAACCTCACTTTAAGTGCGTCGGCGTTTTCTGAGCTGTCATTGAGTTTAGTTTTCTTTGTCATAAAACATCCCTAGTAAATTTACTGCCTAGGTAAATTATCACGAAACCGTTACCGCATGTAGCTATTGCTTGATAGCTGATACGATAAATAAATTAATCTGTTTACAAAGTTTAATATTAGCGTGCTTGTTGAATGAAAAATGAAAAGGTACTATGGCTGGGTGATTTCGCTATAAATTAAAATAAGAACACTACTTATGGAACAGCACGTTCAACAATTTAAACTGCTATTAAACCGTTTGCCACACGCTAAATTAAGCGTGTTAGTTATGGTTTTAGTTATTGTTTATATTGCATTTTTGTCATCAAAGCTCGTTTGGCTTTTATGGCCGCACCCAGTAACAACTCCTCTTGCTCCCAGTAGCTACTCTAGTCAAGTCACGGGCGGCAATAACCAGTCTGTCGATTCAATTATTGGGCAATTTTTATTTGGTAAAGTAAATGTAACAAAAAACACCAATACTGCCCCCCAAGCCAAAGTTATTAATAATGCCCCTGAAACGCGCTTAAGTATAAATTTAACCGGTATTGTTGCTGTGAGTAATGATGATAAAGCGGGGATGGCCATTATTGAATCGCAAGGTCGCCAGGCGAGTTACTTAGTTGAAGATGTTATTCAAGGGACACGTGCAAAGGTATCGCAAATACTCCCAGACCGCGTCATTTTAGATGTAAGCGGCCGCTTTGAAACCTTAATGCTTGATGGGCTCGACTTTACCAAAACGGTGTCTATGCCGGTACTAGCCGCGCGAGATGAGCCTGAGATGGGGCCGTTAGCACCTTCATCGCAAAGTGAAGAGCAGATAGATGCGACTGCCAACCTTGAAGTAAAAGAAGCATTAATAGAAACCCGCGAAGAGCTTTTAGAAGAGCCTGGTAAATTATTTGATTACATACGTGTTGCCCAAGCTATGAATGATGGGGAACTTATAGGTTACCGTTTGAGTCCAGGTAAAGAGCCTGAATTATTTAAACAAATGGGATTACAAAATAACGATTTGGCCGTGGCAATTAACGGCTATCAATTAACTGATTTAAAACAGGCTATGGCAGCAATGAATGAGCTGCGAAATAGTACCGATGCAACTATCACCATAGAGCGTGATGGTGAGCAAATCGATGTACTTTTTAGTCTGCAATAACTTAGCTTTGGAGTTTTAACATAATGGTTCAGGTGCTACACCTCAAAAAAATTAAAAAAGGGTTAGCTAAGTATGCGGCACTTTTTTTAGCGGCAAGTCTTTCTATGTCGGTTGCTGCTGTTGAATATGCTGCTAACTTTAAGGGCACAGATATTAATGAGTTTATTAATATTGTGGGCAAAAACCTTAATAAAACCATCATTATTGATCCTAACGTGCGTGGCAAAGTTAATGTGCGCAGTTATGAGTTAATGGATGAGGCACTTTATTATCAATTCTTTTTAAATGTATTAGAAGTTTACGGCTATTCAGCCGTCGAAATGGATAACAACATTATAAAAATAGAAAAAAGTTCAGATGCTAAAAAATCCAATGTACCGTTAATTACAACGGACAGCGATGCAGCTGGCGATATGATGATCACTCGGGTTGTGCGAGTTAAAAATGTCAGCGTACAAGAGTTAGGCCCTTTGGTTCGCCAGTTTAGTGACCAAAAAGATGGCGGTCATGTTGCTAACTTTAATGCCGCTAACGTGATGATGCTAACAGGACACGCAGCCTCAGTTAATCGTTTGGTAGAAATTATTCGCTCTGTTGACCAAGCGGGTGACAAGCGCGTTGATATTGTAAAACTTAAATATGCAACAGCTGATGATGTGGTATCGGTAGTTGATAATATTTATAAAGACAGTGGCAAGGGCAGCGTTCCTGAATTTTTAATTCCTAAAGTTGTGGCTGATGGCCGAACTAATAGCGTGATTGTGAGTGGTGAAGGTCAAGCTCGTACCCGCGCCATTGAGCTTATTAAACGTCTCGACGGCGAACTTGAAAGCCAAGGTAATACCAAAGTATTTTACCTAAACTACGCAAAGGCAGAAGATTTAGTCAAAGTACTTCAAGGTGTGAGTAAATCGCTGGCAGAGGATTCAAAAGGCGGAGCAACCAACAATGCGCGTAGTAGTAATAGAAACGACACGAGTATTGAAGCACATCCTGATTCAAATTCTTTAGTGATCACCGCTCAGCCAGATACGATGCGTTCACTTGAATCGGTTATTGAGCGTTTAGATATTCGCCGCGCACAAGTATTAGTAGAAGCCATTATTATTGAAGTCATGGAAGGTGATGGCGTTAACTTTGGCCTGCAATGGATTTCAGAGCAAGGTGGGATGCTACAATTTAATAATGGTACAACAGTACCTGTTGGTTCGTTAGCCGTAGCGGCAGAACAAGCCCGTGATAAAACGGTGACTAAAAATATCATTGGTACTGAATCAGGTACTGTCACCAAATATGATGAAACAACTGAAGGCGACTACGGCCCGCTTGCATCATTACTTGGTGGTATTAATGGTTTAGCCATGGGAGTAATTAAAAATGATTGGGGCGCAATCGTTCAAGCGGTTTCAACCGACACTAATTCGAATATTCTAGCGACTCCCTCTATTACCACTATGGATAACGAAGAAGCGTCTATTTTAGTTGGCCAAGAAGTGCCAATTATTACTGGCTCGCAAACAGGTAGTAATAATACGAACCCATTCCAGACGGTTGAGCGCCAAGAAGTGGGTATAAAGCTTAAAGTGACACCGCAAATTAATGATGGTTCAGCGGTACAGTTGACTATAGAACAAGAAGTTTCCAGTGTTAGTGGTGCAACAGCAGTTGATATTTCAGTCAATAAGCGCGCAATTAAAACAACCGTGATGGCCGATGATGGCGGCATGGTGGTACTAGGCGGCTTGATAGATGAAGATGTACAAGAAAGCGTGTCAAAAGTGCCATTACTAGGCGACATCCCTATTTTAGGGCACTTATTTAAGTCAACTAATACAACAAAGCGTAAGCGTAATCTTATTGTATTTATAAGACCGACCATTATTCGCGATGGCGTTAGTATGAATAAACTTAGCTTTAATAAATATAACTTTATTCGCGGTGAACAATTTAAAAAACGTGAAGATGGTATTAATTTAATGCCAATGTCAGACACACCTATTTTACCTGAGTGGAATGACGAATTGTTGTTACCACCAACGTATGAAGAGCATTTACGCAAACAAAATGCACAAGAGCGTCATGATGACTAATGCGATAGAAGATATTAATCAAGATGTTGTTCATCCAATTACTCATAGTAATGATGAACAGCTTGCTCAAGATGACTTAATTGAACTGCCTGCAAAACGTTTGCCGTTTTCTTATGCCAGACGTGTTGGCGCGTTACTCAGTAAGCATAAAGATAACCAAATTGTGTATTACCGTGGTGAGCTTGATGTTGATGTATTATTAGAAGTGCGTCGTATTGCAGGACATGGCTTTACACTTGAGCAACTAGAAGATGATAAGTTTGAGCTATTACTAGAAGCATCGTATCAACGTGACAGCTCAGAAACTCAGCAAATGATGGAAGACATTGGTAATGAGGTTGATTTATTCTCACTAGCTGATGAGCTTCCTCAAACTGAAGACTTACTTGCCGGTGACGACGATGCGCCAATTATAAAGCTGATTAATGCCATGCTCAGTGAGGCAATTAAAGAAGGTGCCTCTGATATTCACATTGAAACATTTGAGCAAGAGCTGGTTATTCGTTTTCGGGTGGATGGCGTACTCAAAGAAGTTTTAAAACCTAATCGTAAACTAGCCTCTTTGCTGGTATCACGTATTAAAGTAATGGCCAAACTCGATATCGCAGAAAAACGTATACCGCAGGATGGTCGCATTAGTTTGCGTATTGCAGGACGCGCAGTAGATGTGCGTGTATCGACTATGCCATCGAGCTTTGGTGAGCGCGTGGTACTGCGTTTGCTTGATAAAAACAATGCACGTTTAAATCTAGAAGACTTAGGTATGACAGCTCGAAACCGAGAGCTGTTTGCTGATTTAATTAGTAAGCCTCACGGTATAATCTTAGTTACAGGCCCTACAGGCTCTGGTAAAAGTACCACCCTATATGCAGGTATGAGCCAAATTAACTCGCGGGATCGCAATATTTTAACGGTTGAAGATCCAATCGAGTACGAAATCCCAGGTATTGGCCAAACACAGGTTAATACCAAAGTTGATATGACTTTTGCCCGTGGTCTGCGCGCTATTTTACGTCAAGATCCTGATGTGGTTATGGTCGGTGAAATACGTGACTTAGAAACAGCCCAAATTGGTGTACAAGCATCGCTGACTGGTCACTTAGTTATGTCTACATTGCATACCAATACCGCCTCAGGTGCAATTACCCGTATGGAAGATATGGGTGTTGAGCCATTCTTATTATCGTCATCATTACTCGGCGTATTGTCACAGCGCTTAGTACGTACCTTATGCAATAGCTGTAAAGAAGGGCATATTGCAGATGAGCGTGAATGTGAATTACTCGGCGTACCGTTTGATAATGCTCCGACGATTTACCGCGCGGTAGGGTGTGAAGAGTGTAACTTTAACGGTTATCGTGGTCGTACAGGTATTCACGAATTATTAGTCGTTGATGAAACTATTCGTGAAATGATCCACAGCGGTAAAGGTGAGCAAAGCGTAGAGAAATATATTCGTAAACGCAGCCCAAGTATTCGTCAAGATGGCTGCAGCCGCGTACTTGCGGGTAAAACAACGCTTGAAGAAGTATTACGCGTAACCCGTGAGGAAGGCTAACAATGGCGGCGTTTGAATATCGTGCATTAGATGGCCGGGGAAAAGAAAAAAAAGGAATTTTAGAAGCGGATACAGCAAAGCAAGTTCGCCAACTTTTACGCGATCAAAAGCTAACCCCCCTCGAGGTGGTGCCAGCTGCTCAAGATGATAAACAAGTTCGAGGTCAAAAAGCGCCATTATTAGGCTCTTTATTTAAGCCGACAATATCAACGTCAGATCTTGCTTTGATTACACGTCAACTTGCGACCCTAATTCAGTCAGCCTTACCCGTTGAGGGTGCCGTGATGGCGGTTGCTGAGCAGTGTGAAAAACCACGGCTAAAACGTATGTTAATGTCTGTGCGCTCTAAAGTGGTGGAAGGGTATACGCTTGCTGATGGGATGAGTGAATTTCCGCATGTATTTGACGATTTATACCGTGCAATGGTGGCCGCAGGTGAAAAGTCAGGTCACTTAGATCAAGTACTTAACAGATTGGCTGATTACACCGAGCAACGCCAACATATGCGTAGCCAAATTACGCAAGCGATGGTGTATCCCATTATTTTGGTCGTGTTCGCTATTGGTATTGTTTCAGTATTATTAGGTACTGTGGTGCCTAAAATACTAAAAACGTTTGAAAAAACCAAACAAGTATTACCTTGGACAACCGAATGGGTCATGGCGGGTAGTCATTTTGTACAAAATTATTGGTTTGTTAGTTTATTAGCGATCACGGCGATTGCTATTGGAATTAAATACGCACTTAAAAAACCTAAAGTACGGTTTTGGTGGGATGCAAAAGTATTAAATATGCCAGGCATAGGTAAGGTTGCCAGAGGGATTAACACGGCGCGCTTTGCCCGTACATTAAGTATTTTATCGTCAAGCTCAGTGCCGCTACTTGAAGGAATGCGTATTTCAGGCGGGGTGTTGGTTAACGAAAAAATAAAGCAAGCAGTGGCTGATGCCGCAGAAAGAGTCAGTGAAGGGGCGAGTCTTCGTGCTTCACTACAGCAAACTAAGTTGTTTCCACCAATGATGCTACATATGATAGCCAGTGGTGAAAAGTCCGGTGAACTTGAGCAAATGTTAGAGCGTGCTGCTAACAATCAAGATCGCGAGTTTGAAAGTATGGTTAATGTGTCATTAAAATTATTGGAACCGGCAATGATTGCCTCTATGGCAGTGATTGTGCTTTTCATAGTAATGGCGATTTTGCAGCCAATTATGGCAATGAACAAGGCCGTAGGTCTTTAAGTATTTTTTATATTAATGATTTAAACAAATCATTTTTGCTTAGTGTTTTTAGAATAACGAGGTAATAACGTGAATAAACAATCAGGTTTTTCTTTATTAGAAGTCATGGTGGTACTGGTTATCATCGGGATGATCATGTCGATTGTGGCACCTAATATTATGGGCCAGCAAGAAGAAGCGGCTATTGATAAAGCGCATTTAGATATTCAGCAGTTAGAAGATGCTATGAGTTTGTACAAGCTTAAAAATAAAAGCTACCCAAGTACAGAGCAAGGTTTAGAGGCATTAGTTACTAAAACCAGTATTGAGCCCATTCCAAAGCGTTTTCCTGATGGTGGCTTTATTAGCAAGTTACCGGAAGATCCATGGGGTAATAATTATCAATTAATCAGCCCTGGAGAAATAGGTAAATTTGATATCTTTTCGATGGGTCCAGATGGCGAACCAGCCACCGAAGATGACATTGGTAATTGGGATGAAGATAAGCAGTAATGACCAATAACTTTACCATGCACTTAAACATAATACATTGGGGCTTGCCATGCAGGTAAGCCCTAAGCACCTGAGTGCAAAGCATTATGGTTTTAGTTTAATAGAAATTTTAGTGGTATTGGTGATCATCGCCTTTGCCACCAAAATGGTGGTATACAGCTTAGATGGCGGCGCTGAAGAAGCGTTAGACAAGCAAGCAAATAGGCTGCATACCACCATTAATGCCGCATCGGAATTTGCGGTGCTTAATCAAATAGAATTAGGCCTTTTAGTTGAGCAAAATACGCTTGAATTTTTAGTTTTTGATGGCGAAAAATGGATTAGCTTTGATCGTGAAGCTTTATTTAAGCCAATTGAGATCGAACCCCAATTTAAATTAACACTTAATCTTGAAGACCTACCTTGGGCACAAGATAACTTACTAGAGCAGTCAAATTGGCGTGAGCTAATGAGTGGTAACAATGAAGACAGTTTATTAGAGCTTAAAAAGTTAAAAGTACCGCAAGTACTTATTTTATCCTCTGCCGATGTAAGTGCGTTTCAGCTCATGCTTGAATTAAAAGATCAGCCAGAGCCGGTGTACTTTATTGAAGGTAAATTTGCAGCCCCAGTCGATTTTCGTCGAGAGCCCCAATAATGAAACAATACCACGGGTTTACATTATTAGAAGTCTTAGTTGCACTGAGTATTTGTGCCATGGCGGGTATTGCGGCAATGCAAGCAACCGGTGAGCATATTTATCACTTATCAAGTATTGAAGAACAAACGTATGGCTCATGGGTCGCTGAGAATGTATTGGTAGAACAACGAACGAAAGGCGAAAAATGGCAAGGTAAAAATGGTACCCGCGGCAGTGAGATGATGGCGGGTATTGAATGGTTTTGGCGCCAAGATGTTGTGCCCACTGCCGACAAGAGCTTTGTAAAAGTCACTATTAATGTGTTTACGGATGATAAGTACGAAAATTCAATTTATGAGTTAAGCACTTACTTAAATAAAGGTAAGCCTTAAGTGAAGCAGCGTGGTTTTACATTATTAGAAGTGATGGTGGCACTGGGTGTGTTGGCGTTTGTGATTATGGCCACCCACCAAATACTTGATACCACAACGCGAGCTAAACAAGCATCAGATGAAAAAATTGCTGAACTAAATGGCTTACAAACTGCATTTAGATTGATGGATCAAGACTTTAGCCAAATGACTAAACGCCAAGTACGTAATGAAGCTGGAGATTTTCAAGAGGGATACTTACTTGCTGGACGTTACATTCTAGAAAGCCAACTTGATGGCATTGCCTTTGTACGTGATGGCTGGATGAATCCCATTAATTTGCTTCCTCGCTCAGAGTTACAAGCCGTTGGTTATCGCGTCATCGATGACAATTTAGAACGTGTTTATCGTATTTATATCGATCAACTCGATAATATGGAGCCTCGTAGCCAAGTTATTTTAGCCGCAGTCGAAGAGCTTAAATTTGAGTTTTTAGATGGTAGCGGTAAGTGGCAAGAAGACTGGCAAATTAAGGCATTACCTAAAGCCGTTGCGGTAACTATAAAGCAAATGGATGCGGAGCCTATCAGGCGTGTGTTTTTAGTGCCAGGACTCGGTAAAGAGCTACCTAAACCAGTAACTGAGGGGACTAATCCGTCGCAACCTAATGGACGGGGTACGCCTTGATGAACCAACAATCTTCGCGCGGCGCGGCTTTGGTTATTGTGTTATTTATTGTAGCACTTGCAGCTATTTTAGCCGTTGAAATGAGTGCTAATTTAATGGTGCAAGTACAAAGAAGTACCAATTTACAAAGTCAGCAACAAGCGAAATGGTATGCCTATGGTGCTGAAGAGCTAGCAATTAAAGGTTTAATTCAAAGTAAAAAAGACGATCCTGAAAAAACCACATTAGCGCAGCCCTGGGCAAAGCAAGGCGATGTAAAGTACCCTGTTGAGAACGGCACTTTAAGCGGCCAGTTGACTGATTTACAAGCGTGTTTAAATTTAAACGCGCTTGGGGTTGAGCCAGACCCAAATAGCGGTAATAAAACTAACCCAGCACATAAAGCGTTGTTTGCTATTTTAGAAAATATAGATGATTTACCCAGTGATGAATCAGAAGAAGGGATGGCCGACAGTGTGTTTGATTGGCTTGATGAGAACAGTATAACCTATCGCTCTGGTGCAGAAGAGGGGGAGTATTTATCTCGTCAGTTTCCATATATGACGGCTAATAGCTTATTTGCATCGGTGTCTGAACTGCGTTTAATTAAAGGGTTTAATCCTTTGGTTATGGAAAAAGTGCTGCCTTTTGTCTGTGTGATCCCAGGTAGCACATTACTTTCAATCAATGTTAATACAATCACTGAAGAGCAAGCATTATTACTCAGTGGCTTAATAGATGAGCTTAGTATTTCAGGCGCTCAAGCGGTAATTGCAGCGCGTCCTGAAAATGGTTTTGATAATATTGAAGAGTTTTTTGAATCTGTATTACAACAAGGTGGTAAAAACATCAAAGTAGTAGAAAAACTTTTTAGTGTGAAAAGTGAATATTTTAAATTACAAACGCAGGCAAAATTTGTTGATTTGCGTTTTTCGATGACCACATTACTGTATGCCAGCAATGGCGAGGTAACGATACTGGCGCGAAAATTTGGAGGCGTACAGTGACAGAGATACTGTTGATCCGCACGGGTCAAACCGAACAAGACTTACTTAACTGGTTAATATACTCACCACAAGAACAAGAAATAATAGCCAGTGGCGAGTTACAAAATGCCAGCCAGTTAAGTGAGTTAACTGAAAAAGCATCAACCCGAGAGCTCGTGGTACTTTTACCATGCGACCAAGTGCAATTAAAAACGGTGATACTGCCAACTAAATGGAACCGTAAGCTAGAGCAAGCACTGCCTTATATGCTCGAAGAGGATATTGCCTGTGATATAGACGATATCTATATAGCGCTAGGGGAGCCGACAATGGTTGAAGCGCAGCATGCAATTAGGGTTGCGCTAATGAATCGCGATTGGTTTGAGCACTGGTTAGAGGTGTTTGAGCAACACCAGCTCACTGCTCATAAAATAGTGCCGGATGGCTTGTTATTGCCCAGTGCAGAAGAGCCTTGTGTAGCGGCAATTGAGCTCAACAAGCAATGGCTATTTAAAAAAGGTGACTGGCATATCGGTGCGGTTGAAAGCAGCTGGTTAAAGGAATATCTAACGGCTTTAGGTAACCCTGATATAAAACATTACAGCCCTGCAGAGCAATTTCCCGAAACGCTTACCTTGCATCCGCAAACCAGTGACTATGAGCTGCCGTTAGCATTATTTGCTAAGCAGTTAGATCAGCTTAAATTTAATTTGCGTCAAGGGCCTTACACGATTAAAAAGAAAACGGCTTTATGGTGGGGTTACTGGAAAAGTGCCACCATAATTAGTGTTATTGCTTTGCTATCGAGTGTGGCTATTAAAGCGGTTGAATTACATCAGCTTAATTCGCAGCTTGAGGTAGCTAAATCACAAGTAGTAGAGCGATTTCAAAAAGCCTTTCCAGGCACGCGGGTGCGCCCTCACTTAATTAAAAATCAAATACAGGGGGCACTGGATAAAGTACAAGGTACGAGCGATGCTGGCTTTTTAGATTTAACCAGCAAGCTGGTGAGTGTATTTTCACAAGTGAGCGAATTTACACCGCAAACCTTACGTTTTGATAAGCGCCGTAATGAATTACGTATTCGTGCTCGTGCAAAAGACTTTCAAACCTTTGGTAAGGTTAAAGCCATTCTTGAGCAGCAAGGTGTGACTGTTGAGCAGGGGTCGTTAAATAATGATGGTGATTATATCGTCGGCGAAATTAGACTGCGAGGTGCACAATGAAACAGCAGTTCATGAAATATTGGGGTTCATTAAAAGAACAAGAGCAGCAGTTAATAATGGTTGCGGGTGGTGTATTTATTATTTTTGTTTTGGTAATGGGTATATTTAGACCCTTAAATACGGCAATAGAAAATGCGCAACAATCACAAATAAAACAACAAGAATTGCTAGCATGGGTAGACGACAGTATCGTTAAACTTAAAGCAGCAGGTAAAGCGCAAGCGGTGAGCAATCAAAACCTCAGCCAAATAGTGAATAATACGCGCGGTCGTTACAGCATTAATATTAGTAAAATGCAGCCAAATGATAATTCACTTCGTTTAACACTCGACTCAGTGGAGTTTAATCAATTAATCCAATGGATTGACGAGCTGGTTAATCAGCATGGTTTAAGCGTAGAAAATTTAGATTTAAGCCAAGATGATAAATCCGGTTATGTACGCGTTAGCCGTTTAGTATTAGAGAAGTAGTTAATGAAAAAAATAATAATTTTATCCATCGTTTTTGTAATTAGCTTTCTTGTTTTTAGCGTTATTAAATTGCCCGCTGCAGTGGCTTTAAATTTTGCTAAACCTTACTTACCTGCGCAGTTAGAGGTAGGGCAAACCTTTGGTACGCTATGGCAAGGTCAAATAATGCAGCTTCGCTTTCAAGGTGAACAGTTGAACAATGTACGTTGGGATATATCAGGCTGGTCAATCTTTAAAGCTCAAGTAAATACTAACTTACGTTTTGGTAATCCTCGCGAACGTGATGACATTTCTGGGTATGCAGATATTAGCTATTCTCTCACAAATGACGAACTTAAAATAACCGACACAGTAGTCCGATCAACGGTTGAGCGTGCTATGCAGCGCATTGATTTACCGTTACCGGTTACTGCTAAAGGACGCGTTATTTTAGAGCTCGATGAGTACGTTTCAGGCGCTCCTTATTGCCAATCATTACAAGGTGAAATAGCCAGCCCTGATATTGATGTGCAAGGGCTAACTGGCTGGTTTAATATAGGCGATTTAAGCGGTAAGTTAAGTTGTAAGTCGGGCTATGTAGCCATACTTATCGAGCCAAATAATAGATTAGGGTTAGAGGCTGATGCTACACTAAAAGCCAATTTTGATTTTAAAGTAGCGGGATATGTTAAACCTGATCTCACTTTACCGAAAGAAGTCCATGACGCGGTGAAGTTTTTAGGCAGACCAGATAACCAAGGTCGGTATCCACTTAAATTTTAATATTTTATAAAAAAGAGTTTTAATGCAAATACCTCAGTTTACTGAGCAGCACGCCAAACTGCTCAGCGAGTTTTTAACTACCCAGCCCGGCGCTATGAGCCTTATTCAAAGCCAAGGTTATTTATTTGGCACTATTTGTTCACCTGAGCCATTAGAAGTACATCAATGGTTAGAGCAAATTCTACCTAATACCGCCAATGACCTTGATGAAGACATGTTGTTTTTGTTTATGGCATTACATCATCAAGTAAGTGAACAAGTATTTGAACTTGGTTATAAGTTACCCGTTGAGTTTGACCTTGAGTTTTGTCAGCAGTGGTCTGCAGGTTTTTTAACTGCAAGCCAAACGTATACTCATAAGTTACTCCAAAGTGAGCAACTAGATATTCAATACAAGCAAGCGCTTGAAAGCGCACAGGCGACTCTTAGCTTTTTTGCATTAGATAAACCAACGATTGCACAGATTGCACAGCAAAATAATATCGATGAATTACATTTGTGTGCGCAGCAGTATGAATTAATGGGCGACTTTGCGTTAGGTTTTGCTGAACTTATAGAAATTGTCGCGCTTAATAGTGGTTTGTATACCGATGAAGGGTGGGATGAATAAGTAGGTAAAGCCTTAAGCGCCAATCTCTAATTCAATATCAGTGCAACCTTGTTTGCACTGTATTACTCCCTTACCAGGTTCGCTGGTGGCTAAATTTAACGTTAATACACCCTGGCAATGCTCACATTTAAGTGTTTTACCTTGTGCCAACTGCTTAAGCATAGTGCGGTGCTTGTGAAATGAGTTACTTGCTTTTTTATTTAATCCAGAAAAATCCATTATTTCACTCTCGCTTGCGCTAATGACTCTTTGATAATGCGACATACCGTTGTTAAACGTTCTGAATAAAAGTAAAGGTTTAGATCGCCTTGACGACAATAGCGTAATTCAAACAACTTTACTGACTCATCATTGGTAAACGTTTTATCAATATAGTCCTCTTCGGATCTTGAAAGTGCTAACTGTTTATTGATTTTGTTTCTTGTCATGGTTGCGACAGGAAAACGATCGACTTTAGTTGTGCTGCTTAACAAGCCTATACCATCACCGAGTAAGCGCTCACGAGGCTCTTTTACCAAGGGGTGATCAATGGTAAAAAATGCTAGGATCACAACCACTAGTATAAAAAATTTCTTCATAAATACACAAACCTTGATCCAAACAACACGTTAGTAGCCGGCAAGTGTAATAAAATACACCTTAAAAGCAAGTCACAAGTTGAATAAATTATTAGCAATCTAGTCAGTAATTTTAGCCAATATGCGTATAATAAGAGGAGTAATTAGATATTTCTGAAATATCTGAAAGTATACAAGTGCGACCTAAAGCGTATTATGTTTAGCATGTAAGTTGCTACACTTAGGCGAAAAGTACAAAAAGATTGCTGAATTTTTATTTCCTAGCGGCGTTGAGGAACTTCAATGGATAAGCAAATTAAAGTAAAAAACATACCAACAGAGGTTAAGATCCAAAAACCCGATCTGAGCCGTCAAGAAGATAGATTTAACCCACGCAACCGTATTTATGTGCGTGCTGTTTCAGGACTCCATCAATTACTAAGACAACGTATTGGCTTTTTAGGCATGCTGGCGTTTATGTTATTGCCATGGATCAACTTTAACGGTCAACAAGCTGTTTTATTTGAGCTAATGGAGCAAAAATTTAATATTTTTGGCTTAACCCTGTGGCCACAAGATTTCACCATTCTTGCATTTATATTTATGCTAGCAGCGTTTGCCTTATTTCTGGTTACCACTTTTTATGGTCGAGTGTGGTGTGGCTATACATGTCCGCAAACAGTATGGACCTTCATTTTTATTTGGTTTGAAGAAAAGTTTGAGGGCAGCGCTAACCAACGTAAAAAGTTAGATCAACGGCCGATGGATTTTGACAAGTTCTGGCGTAAAACAGCTAAGCACACTAGTTGGGTATTATTTTCTTTATATACTGCGTTAACGTTTGTTGGTTACTTCACGCCTATTCGCGAACTACTGCCTGAATTTGTTACCTTTAATGTAGGCGGTTATGCCTTAGTTAGTATCATTGTATTTACTATTTGTACTTATGGTAATGCGGGTTGGATGCGCGAAATTATGTGTTTACATATATGTCCATACTCACGTTTTCAGTCAGCAATGTTTGATAAAGACACCTTTACTGTAAGCTACGATGAAGCGCGTGGTGAAAACCGCGGGCCACGTTCGCGTAAACAAGACCCAAAAGAGTTGGGTTTAGGTGACTGTATTGACTGTAACTTGTGTGTGCAGGTTTGCCCAACCGGGATCGATATTCGTAATGGTCTGCAATATGAGTGTATAAATTGTGGTGCTTGTATTGATGCCTGTGACGGCGTAATGGATAAAATGAATTACCCTCGGGGCCTTATCTCTTACACCACCGAGCGTAATTTAGAAACACCAGAGAATAAAACCCATCCGCTGCGTCCAAAGCTGATTGGTTACAGTGTTATTTTAATCTTACTTACCGGTGCGCTGGTTGCTAATATCGCCATGCGTAAAACCATGGACTTTGATATTATTCGCGACCGCAACCAGTTGTATCGTGTCGATTTTAATGGTTTAGTTGAAAACACCTACACCTTAAAAGTGATTAACAAAGCACAATACGAGCAAACATTCTCTATTGATGTAACCGGGTTAGATAATTATAAATACTTAGGTGATACTACCTTTACAGTAAACGCTGGTGAATCGCATAATGTACCGTTATCATTAGTAATGGACCCTTATGATTTAAAAGCGCCAATGACCGAGTTTAACTTTGTGTTGTCGCCAATAAACGAGCCCGATAATAAAATATCGCAGCCAAGCAACTTTTTTAAAGCACGATAAGTCGCTTTATTAAAGGCAAACGAGCACTGTTATTAACAAAAAAGCGGGATATTCCCGCTTTTCTTTTTATATAAGAAGTATATGAGTAAATTTAGCTTTATTGACTTAACCCCAGATCTTATTTTGGATGCCATCGAAAGCGTTGATATTTACGCTGAGTCAGGGTTGCTAGCGCTAAATAGCTACGAAAATCGAGTGTATCAATTTGTAGCTGAGGGTGGAAAACGTTACGTTGTTAAGTTTTATCGGCCTGAGCGCTGGAGCAAAGCACAAATTCAAGAGGAACATGATTTTGCCTTTGAGCTGGCAGCTGCAGAAGTGCCTGTGGTGGCGCCAATAAAGCATAATGGGCAAAGCTTATTTGAACACCAAGGGTATTTATTTACTTTATTCCCAAGTGTAGGCGGGCGTTTATTTGAAGTCGATAATTTAGATCAACTCGATGTACTCGGGCGTTTAATCGGTCGTATGCATCAAGTAGCCAAAACGAAACCCTTTACCCAAAGACCCACCGTTACCTGTGATGAATATTTAGATACAGCTAAAGTTCATTTACAAAAAAGTAAGTTAGTCCCTATGGGATTAGAGACTTCCTTTTACACTATTTTAGATTTAGTCATTGCTCAAACTCAACAGCAATATAAAAATGTAGAAGGCATTCGCTTACATGGTGACTGCCATGCTGGTAATATCCTATGGGCAGGAGATGCATTAATGTTTGTTGACTTAGACGATAGCCGTCAAGGTCCTGCAATTCAAGATTTATGGATGATGCTCAGTGGCGATCGACAAACACAGCTGTTACAGTTAGACACTTTAGTGAATGCATATGAAGAGTTTTGCGATTTTGATCACTCACAACTTAAGCTGATCGAACCGCTTCGCGCTATGCGTATGATTCATTACATGGGGTGGGTTGCAAAACGTTGGAGTGATTCTGCTTTTGTACGGAACTTTTCATGGTTTGCAGATGACAAATACTGGGAGCAACAAATTTTAGCGCTTAAAGAGCAGTTTGCAGCTTTGCAAGAAGCCCCGTTAAAATTATTGCCATAATATTTTTATTTAAAAAGAAGTATAACGAGATATTCATGCTTAAAAAATTAAAACTAAGTTTACTGATCCTATGTTTACCTTTCGCAGCATTAGCTGCCAACTTTGAAGCGGGTAATCAATACACTGTAATTGATGTTGAAAAAAGTAAAACCCCGAATGTAACCGAGTTTTTCTCTTTCTATTGCCCACATTGTTTTAAATTTGAGCCGGTAGCCAAAGGGATTGCAGAAAACTTACCTGAAGGGGCTGAATTTGTAAAAAATCATGTCAACTTTTTGGGAGGCGTTTCACCACAAGCGCAAAGTAATTTAAGCTTTGCTTACTTAATCGCAAAGAAACACGGTCAAGCTGAAGCGGTAACAGCGCAAATTTTTAAAAGCATTCATATACAACGTGCGCCATTAACTGAAATTAAAGACGTTAAAAAGTTATTAGAGCTTAATGCAATTGATAACGCGACATTTGATAACGATATCGCTAGTTTGCCTATCATAGCAGCTGAACGTGCCATGCAAGATAAGCAGAATAAATATTCTGAACTTGGTGCATTAACTGGCGTGCCTACATTTATCGTAAATGACAAATACAAAATCAATATTAATACAATCAAGAGCCAACAAGAACTTGATGAGTTAATTAGCTTTTTACTAAAACTATAATTTTTGGAGCACCACAATAATGATCAAATTAGTTAAAGCAGGGTTACTTGCTGTATTACTCCCTTTAGCTGCAACCAGTTTTGCTGCCACTTACGAAGAGGGCGTGCATTATGATGTCGTCTCTGATCGTGCAACCAGAAAACCAGAAGTAAAAGAGTTTTTCTCTTTTTACTGTCCTGCATGTAATAACATGGAACCACTGCTGGCCGAGATCAAACCTAAGCTAGATAAAAACGTAAAGTTTAAGAAAAGCCATGTAGATTTTGTGGGTGTACGTGACCCAGAACATCAAACCATGATCAGCCAAGCATTAGCTACAGCTGAAGTACTACCTCAAAAAGATAAAATTATTTCAGCGATGTTTGATCATATCCATGCAAAGCGCGCTCGTTTTAATGAGCTTGCAGATGTAAAAGATGTATTTTTAGCTCAAGGCGTAGATGGCGACAAGTTTGATAAATTATTTGAAAGCTTCTCGGTACGTACACTTAGCTCTAAAATGAAACGTGACCAAGATTACTTTAAAGGCAAAGGGGCACTTCGTGGCGTTCCTACGTTTATCGTTAATGGTAAATACAAGCTTAACTTAGGTGGTGAGTCAGGCATTTCATCGCCAGAAGATGTAAGCGCACTCATTAATTACTTAGCAAATAAATAAGTAGTTTGGTTAAATAAAAAAAGCTCCTTAAGGAGCTTTTTTTATTCTTACAACGTGCGCTGTTTAATGCTTTTTTTTATTTACGTTGTAAAAACACACCAGATTCAATGTGGTGTGTATAAGGGAACTGATCAAATATTGCAAAGCGCTTAACCTCGTGGGTTTGCGTTAAGTGTTCAAGGTCACGCTCTAATGTGTCTGGGTTACATGAGATATAAATAATATTTTCATAATTAGCCACTAAGTCACACGTAAGCGTGTCCATGCCTGCTCTAGGCGGGTCGACTAAGATGGTTTGGCAGTTGTAACTACTCAAGTCAATGCCATCTAAGCGAGAGAAAGTACGCTCGCCTTTCATTGCCTGAGTAAACTCTTCGCTCGACATGCGAATAATATCTAAGTTAGTTACTTGGTTTTGAGCAATATTATATTGCGCTGAATGCACCGACGATTTTGATATTTCCGTCGCCAGCACTTTATTAAATGAACCAGCAAGTGCAATAGAAAAGTTTCCATTACCACAATACAGCTCTAGTAAATCATTGTTTAGTGGTTTACATAACTCTTGTGCCCACTCTAACATTTTAATATTCACCTTCGCATTAGGCTGAGTAAAGCTATTTTCTACCTGTTGATAGATTAGCTCTTGGCCATTCACCATTAAGCGCTCAGTAACAAAGTCATCGCCCAATTTTTCTTTTTGCTTACGTGCACGGCCAATAAAGTCAATTTTGTACTGGCTACTTAGCTTTTCCTTTAAGGCATTGATCTCAGTTAACCAGTGTTCATCAAGTGGCTTGTGATATAGCAAGCTCACTAAAATTTCACCACTGAGGGTTGATAAATAATCTATTTGAAATAATTTACGACGTAGTACTTCGCAGCCTTTTAAATTTTCAATCATTACCTGCATAATTTCACCTACTAAAGGAGCTGCAGGGTCAAAGGTATCAACACGTATTTTATCTTTTGTTTGTTGATCAAACATAATATGAAACAGATCGTCACCATCGTGCCATACTCTAAATTCTGCACGTTGGCGGTAGTTAATGGGCTCAGAGCTAAATACTTCTAACTGTTTTACACCAAAACGTTGAAATTGCTCTGTAATACGCTGCTCTTTTTCATTTAATTGTGCATCGTATTGCGTAGTATCTATATTTATAACTGCCATTAACGGTATAACCTTATCGTTGAGATCTGTTTATCGGGGCTATTGTAGGGGGCAAAGCGTATTTGTCTAGTTTTGATCAAATATAGTGAGCTTTTTTTGAGCATTTTACTACAGTATAGGCTTACTTGGCCGATATAAGGGTAAGTCTAAATAGGAGTCTTCTCATGAAAATAGGTAACTTTAGTTTTGTTCCAAACAGTAATGCTAATAAATACAATACTAAACAAGCAATGCCACAGCCTAAAATAGACTCGCCACCAACCAGTTATCAGCAACGAGGAAAAGAACTGGCTGCTGCCGTATTAGGTGACAAAATGGCAAAAGAATTAGGTTTGCCGGTCGCTGAAACCAAAAAAGACAAACCACTGTTTGATTTTAATGAAGTCGTAAAAAATGTTTTAGACTTTGTTACAAGCTCGGTAAAAAAAGCCAAAGCCAATGGTGCTAATGATGAGAAACTACAAGATATGCTAAATCAGGCACGTAAAGGAGTGCAGACGGGTGTTGATGAGGCTGTGGATGAATTAAAAGGCATGGGTGTATTTAATCAAGAACTTGAAGAGGGTATTGATAAATCTAAAGAGGGTATCTTTAGTGGTCTCGACAAATTTGAGCAGAACTTATTTAACCCACAACCTGCAAGCGTAACTGTAAGTCAGGCGCAATATGTAAGTTTAAGCAATAGTGCTGATTATACATTTACCACAGCAGAAGGTGATGAGGTGAGTATTAGCTTTGCAGATGCTTACCAATCGCAATCATCTAGTCGCTATCAAAAAACAGATGATTCACAATCATTTAGTACGCAATTTTCTGAATCCCGTGAGCTCTCTTTCTCAATGTCAGTAAACGGTGAGCTTAATGAAGACGAGCAGCAAGCCATAAATGATTTAATGGCAGAGTTACAAGATGTCAGTAAAACCTTTTTCAGTGGCGATTTAGACAAAGCATTTGAACAAGCCCAAGAACTCAGTTTAGGGAATGAACAGCTGGTGGCATTCTCAATGGACTTACGTCAAAGCAAAACCGTTGCTGCCATTAAAGAGTATGAACAAATTAAGCCAACATCAGAAAAAGCCATTGCCGAAACTGTTGCCCCTTTTAATGATGATCTAAAATCGGCTTACTCTAAAGCGCAAACCCTAGGATTAGAAAGTCAGCTATCAGGTATCATTCAATGGCTAAATCAAGATCAACAAGAAATAGATAAACTGGTTGATTACACTAACACCATGTTTGAAAACTTAGATAAACTAAACGCCGCTACTGCGATGCTAGGCACTGAGTAAAACTACTTTCTTTTATAAAAGCCACATGGCAAACTGCCGTTCTTAGTAAAGAGTAGGAATGGTAGTTTGTCAGCGCACATCATGGTATTTGATTCAGGTATAGGTGGAACCACCGTGCTTGAGCATATTCAGCAAAGCATTCCTCATGCTCAATACAGCTACTTTATGGATAACGTATTATTGCCATATGGTGCGCAATCGCAACAAACCATCATTAATCGCCTATGCGGATTGATCCAATTTATTAAAGATGAGTCACTTAATGTCGACTTAATTGTTATAGCCTGTAATACCGCTTCAACATCAGCGTTAAGTTCGGTACGCCAAATTACCGATATTCCTATTGTTGGGGTTGTACCTGCAATTAAACCCGCAGCGCAATTAACGCAATCAAAGCATATAGGTTTATTGGCAACTCCCGCAACGGTATCAAGCCCCTATACTGATGCACTTATAAAAGAACATGCCTCATCGATAACCACAAGCTTATATAGTAGTGTTGAACTGGTCACTTTGGCAGAGACTCTCTTTTTTACCCAGCACTTAGATCTCGATAAGTTGCACACTGAGTTAAACCGATTAAATATTAATAAAGATATCGATGTACTGGTATTAGGCTGTACCCACTTTCCTATTTTAGCTAAACCAATCAGTGATTACTTTAATACGCAAGTACAGTTATTAGACTCTGGTGCGGCCATTGCTAAGCGAGTTAGTTCTTTACTCAAATTAAGTGATAATCAAGCAGGCATAAAAAAGCCGCTGCACTATTATGCAACGGCTGATGTATGTAGTGATAAACTAGCGGTTAAGCAAGTTACACTGTTTGATCCGACTCTGAACGATAAGAGTTAGAATCATCTTCTTGTTTTTGTTTTGCTTCACGTACTTTCAAAGTACGTTGTTGGAACTCACTATCGTTTAGCTTAGCAATTGCATTATCAGCATCTGCTTGTGCCATTTCAACAAAGCCAAAACCGCGACGCTTGCCAGTATTCTTATCTTTTAACAAACGAACGTTAAATACTTTGCCTTGCTCTTCAAATAAAGTACGAACTACACCTTCATTTGCACGATAAGGAAGATTGCCAACATAAAGTGTTTTTGTTTTTACTTCGGCTTCTTCTGTACTTACTGATGACATTGCAGCAATAACAAGTCCACCAATTAATAAACCGGCACCGAATAGAAGTGCAGGGTCTAATGCTAGGCTTGCAAGCGCAAACTTAACGATAACAAAACCAACAACAGCAAGAATAACTGCGAAGATAAAAGATTTTTGATCGGGTAATTTCATTTTTGATCTACCAATAAACAGGAAATAAACATTAATTTAACATTGTGAACTTGCTATCTTAACGTCTTAATTGAACATAGCAATGAAATTTATAGCAAATAGTTAATAAGAGTGTAAAAAACAACCGATAGTAAGGCGTTTCTTTACTATTTCACCCTCATTTGTTTGAAACTTGAGCAAACGATAAAAAGATCTAAAAAAAAGGTTGATCTGTTTTCGGATCTCCCTATAATGCGACCCCACTGAGACGGCAGAGCGCAACGCATAGCGGGGCACGAGCTAATCAGAGAGTTAAGTAAAACTTAAGTTTAAATCATCGCAAGAAAGTTTAAAATTAAGTGTTGACTCGAAAAATAAAGGATGTATTATACGCATCCCTAGCGACAACGTCGCAACGTTCTTTAACAATATAAAGCAATCATCTGTGTGGGCACTCGTACAGATTGAGTTCTAACAGCCAAGCTA
>NZ_JBEOOG010000060.1:0-24691 GCF_040308965.1 Pseudoalteromonas sp. MER144-MNA-CIBAN-0113 | reverse complement strand
AACTCTGGAGTAAACAACGCCCCCTTTTAGGGGGCTAATTCAAAGCCACCTTCTTTAGAAGGTGGATCTTTTACTTATAAAATCAATCGTTTCTTCGTCGAGTATTGCCTTAGAAATGTATTGCATACCGCTTTTACTTTTTAACAATAGTCCACAATCTGTAGTAATAATTTCGTTAATGTCGTGCCAAGCTAACTGGTAATTTTTGTAATGATTGGTTGATTTTATTCCGTCTTCGTCGAAGGTGAGAGTGACTTCAGAACCAGACGCTCTGCTTAGCATTTGCCTGGTAACCCACCATGGGCGGCGATAGTAAAAGGCGATGCATTCGAGTAGGGCTAGCATCAGCAAAAATGTACCTAGGTAATGATCTCCTAAACCATAAATACCAAATAATCCCAATACAACAAGCAGTGCTAATAAAAAATATTTAGGTTGCCCGCGTTTACTATAAGGCAGCGATTGGTCGAAGCATTCATAAAAGTAAGGTTTATCGAGTTTATAGGTTGTCGTAAATACCATGCATCTATACTTAAAAGCTATTTTTTATCATTTTAGCAAGCTATGTGGCAAATGCGCAGCTTAAAAAGAATTAATAGTTCAGAGTTTATAATTAATGGGTAGCAACTTGGCGACTAATACTAAACACAAAAAAAGCGACCAGATGGTCGCTTTTTAAAAAGGGGGCTGAATTAGCAATTTGTTTCTTCAGCGTTGACACCTTCTTTTACTTCTTCACAGGCATCTTCTACTTTATTTTGAACATCTGTCACGGCTTCGTCGATGCGTTCACCTGCTTCTTCTGCATGATTGTCTTCACAACCCATAATAAATGCACTTGCGAATAGGCCAATAGCTGCTGCTTTAAGTGTTGATGATTTCATAATGTAATTCCTTGTATATAAATTTAAAAAAGTTCGTTGTTTCTTATCTACCTGGGGCTTTTACCACGTAAAGCGCCAGAGACAAGTGAAATAACCAGTAAAACTAAAAAGATAAAAAATATGATCTTAGCAATTCCTGCTGCGGCTCCTGCAATACCACCAAATCCTAAAACGGCTGCGATTAGTGCGATCACCAAAAATGTAATTGTCCAGCGTAACATTGTCATCTCCTTGATTTATCTAAGTGTTAAAGTGTTGTTTTTATATAAGCGAGTAATGTGCCAGTATTTTATTTTGTTTTAAATCAATGGTTTAATTTATCTTTTTGAGTTTAGCTTTATATTAGGTTGGTAATTTTTACGGTTTTATCTGTAACTTATTCACAGTGGTGTCTGATGAGATAATAAATAGTTTTTACAGTCGTTACTTTGGTAAGACCAATTAACATTTGCTTTGGCAGTTTTTAGTGGATTAGCTCATTAGGTATATTTTTATGTGTTTTTACAGAATATTAGGGTTTTTATATATTCTTTGTTTATAACGAACATTTTTACCATCTATATATATAGGTTAAATAAGCTATTTTAGGTGGTGTTAACCTTATTGGTGATATGTTACTTTTAGATTAATTGGTTTTACCAATTTACAATGTGTAGACAAAAGAATAGTTTTTGTTACTATTGGTGAATATTTATTTAAATAAACTGATTTTTTATGTATTCAGTTTTGAACAGGGGAGAATTATGGATATAGGGGCTTTGCTCACAACTGCAGGCAATTTAATGCTAACCGGTATGGTGGGTGTGTTTGTATTTCTTTCTTTATTGATTGGTGCAGTGACAGTTATGTCTAAGCTGGCTAGCAAATTTTCTCAGCCAGAACTTGAAGTATCACAGAGAACACCATCTTTTAAATCTCAAGGTGTGCCAAATGAGCACATCGCTGCAATTAGTGCTGCCATTGCTCAGTACAAAACAAATAATAATTAGAGGAGCATACCAATGGCTAAATTAAAAATAACAGAACTCGTACTTCGTGACGCACATCAGTCGCTTTTAGCTACCCGCATGCGATTAGACGACATGTTACCTATTGCAAAAAAATTGATGACGCAGGTTATTGGTCTATAGAGTCTTGGGGTGGGGCTACCTTTGACTCATGTATTCGTTATTTAGGCGAAGATCCGTGGGAGCGTATTCGCGCGCTTAAAAAGGCGATGCCAAATACACCCCAGCAAATGTTACTTCGCGGTCAAAACTTATTGGGGTATCGCCATTATGCTGATGACGTTGTTGAAAAGTTTGTTGAGCGCGCACACAAAAATGGCGTAGACGTATTTCGTATTTTTGATGCCATGAATGATGTACGTAACTTAGAAACTGCCATAAAAGCGGCGGTTAAAGTAGGCGCGCATGCCCAAGGTACGATTTCTTACACGGTAAGCCCAGTACACACATTGGATATGTGGCTAACACTTGCTAAGCAGCTTGAAGAATTAGGTTGTCATTCAATTTGTATTAAAGATATGGCGGGATTGCTTAAGCCTTACGATGCAGAAAAACTGATTAAAGGCTTAAAAGAAACGGTTTCAATTCCTATTGCCATGCAATGTCATGCAACAACGGGTTTAAGTACCGCAACGTATCAAAAAGCGATTGATGCCGGTATTGATATGCTCGATACGGCTGTATCGTCTATGAGTATGACTTATGGTCATTCAGCAACTGAAACAATTGCTGCAATCGTGGAAGGTACTGAGCGTGATACTGGGCTTGATTTAAACCACCTTGAAGAAATTGCAGCTTACTTTAGAGACGTACGTAAAAAGTACGCTGCGTTTGAAGGCAGTTTAAAAGGTGTTGATGGCCGAATTTTATTAGCCCAAGTGCCAGGTGGTATGTTAACTAACATGGAAAATCAGCTTAAAGAGCAAGGCGCTGCTGATAAACTAAACGAAGTATTACTTGAAATTCCACGGGTGCGTGAGGATTTGGGCTTTATTCCATTAGTTACACCGACCTCGCAAATTGTTGGTACTCAGGCAGTACTTAATGTGCTTACTGGCGAGCGCTATAAAACCATCACCAAAGAAACCGCTGGCGTATTAAAAGGTGAGTATGGTTCAACACCTGCTCCTATGAATAAAGAGTTACAAGAGCGTGTACTTGATGGCAGCGAAGCAATTACCTGTCGCCCTGCAGATGTGATCAAACCTGAACTTGAAACGCTTGAGGCTGAATTAAGTAAACTTGCGCAAGAGCAAGGCTTAACGCTTGCTGATGAGCAAATTGATGATGTGCTCACGTATGCCTTATTCCCACAAATTGGTTTGAAGTTTATTAAAAACCGCAATAACCCTGACGCATTTGAACCTGTTCCTAGCGCTGATGATAGCTCCAATAAAGCACCTGAAAAATCAGCGGCAAACAATAAAGGCGTTAAGGCTGAGCAATACAGCGTTAAAGTAGATGGCAAAGTATACGATGTCGTGGTTGCTCAAGGCGGTGAGCTTAAAGAGGTGACGCTAAAAGACTCTGAGCATATTCCACAGTCGGCATCAGTTGCTTCAGGTGAAACTCTTAATGCGCCACTTGCCGGTAATATCTTTAAAATTAAAGTAAAGCCAGGTCAAGTAGTAAATGAAGGTGATGTGGTGATTATTATGGAAGCCATGAAAATGGAAACCGAAGTACGCGCCATGCATACCGGTACAATTGCAGACGTGCTTGTCTCTGAAGGTGATTCAGTGTCAACCGGCGATGCAATGATTGCATTAGCTTAAGGAGTAATTAGAGGATGGATGGTATTTTAAACCTCTGGCATGCCACAGGCATTGCTAACTTTACATTTCCTGGGCTGATCATGATTGCCGTTGGTTGTTTGTTATTATTTTTAGCTATAGTTAAAAACTTTGAGCCGCTACTATTACTGCCCATTGGTTTTGGGGCTATTTTAACTAATATTCCTGTGGCGGGCTTATCTGACCCTGGTGGCTTACTTTATTATGTTTACTATGTAGGTATTGATACCGGAATTTTTCCGTTATTAATATTTATGGGAGTGGGCGCGCTCACTGACTTTAGTGCCTTAATTGCAAATCCGCGTATGTTGTTATTAGGTGCTGCGGCGCAGTTTGGTATTTTTGCTACCTTATTTGGGGCTATTTTACTTAACTTTATTCCAGGGTTTGAGTTTAGTTTACAAGATGCGTCAGCAATTGCCATTATTGGTGGCGCTGATGGGCCAACCGCTATCTTTTTAGCGTCAAAGCTGGCACCTGATTTATTAGGTGCTATAGCAGTGGCTGCGTACTCGTACATGGCGTTGGTTCCTATTATTCAGCCGCCTATCATGCGTGCGTTTACAACGCCTGAAGAACGTAAAATTCAAATGCCAGAACTGCGTAAAGTATCAAAAAAGGAAAAAATTATTTTTCCGCTGATGGTACTCACTTTAACTGCGCTCTTTTTACCAGCCGCCATTCCACTGGTTGGTATGTTTTGTTTAGGTAACTTAATGCGTGAGTCGGGTGTGGTCGATAGGCTAAGTAACAGTGCTCAAAACGAAATTATTAATATAACCACCATATTTCTAGGACTAGCGGTAGGCTCTAAGCTTGCTGCCGAGCAGTTCTTAACGGTGGAAACCATTGGTATTTTAGTGCTGGGCGCAATGGCGTTTGCTATTGGTACGGCCTCAGGTGTATTTATGGCAAAAGGCTTAAATAAAATATCAAAAACCCCAATAAATCCATTAATTGGTGCAGCGGGTGTATCGGCTGTTCCTATGGCGGCTCGTGTAGTTAATAAAGTCGGTCTTGAAAATAACCCGCACAACTTTTTACTGATGCATGCCATGGGGCCTAATGTAGCTGGCGTACTGGGAAGTGCTGTTGCTGCAGGTATTTTATTAGCACTTGTTGGCTAGTAATATTTAATCCAACCATTAGCGCAGTTTACTGCGCTTTTTTTTGCCTAAAATTTAATGTTTTAGATTAAGCGGTTTCTTGTATAGGGTTTTTTGTTTAAAGTAATCACTCTTCATTTTTTAAAAGGGCTGTCAAATGTTACACACTCCGCTGGCAAAATATTTACCCAAGGTTAGTAAGCTTGTATTTGGTTGTATGGGTTTAGGAGGTGCTTGGAATAAAGACGCCATCAACAGTGGGCACTTAAAGCAAGCTCATTCATGCATAGACGCAGCATTTGAAAGCGGGATTAACTTTTTTGATCACGCTGATATTTATACCTTAGGCAAAGCTGAGCACGTTTTTGGTAAAGCGTTGGCTGAGCGTCCTGAGCTCAGAGAACAAATGTATATTCAGTCTAAGTGTGGTATTCGCTTTGCTGATGAGAAAAACCCGCAGCGTTATGATTTTTCTGCTGATTGGATTGAGCGTTCTGTTGAGGGCTCACTTAAACGATTAAATACCGACTACTTAGATGTGCTTATGTTGCATCGCCCCGATCCATTAATGGAGGTGGAGGAAGTTTCGCAAATATTTAGCTGTTTGAAAGAAAGTGGCAAAGTGCGTCATTTTGCAGTTTCTAATATGTCTCAACATCAAATAAGGTTTTTGCAGCGCGCTTTAGATATGCCAATTGTGGCAAATCAAATAGAGGCCAGTTTACAAAAACATCAGTGGGTTGATGAGGGCATTTATGTAGGTAATGCCGATGGCAAAGATATTAACTTTACCCCAGGGTGTGTTGAGTATTGTCGTGAGCATGACATTCAAATTCAGAGTTGGGGCAGTTTGTGCCAAGGTTTATACTCAGGCGGTGACCTATCAAAAGCGTCACAAGCGGATGTAAACACGAGTATTTTAGTTAGTAAGCTTGCCGTTTTATATGGCACAAGTGCAGAAGCTATTGTATTGGCATGGCTACTTCGCCATCCTGCATCGATTCAGCCAATTATAGGCACTACTAATATAGAGCGTATAAAAGCATCCTGTGATGCAATTAATATTAATTTAAGTCGAGAGCATTGGTATGAGTTATATATTAGCGCGAAAGGCTGCGCTTTGCCGTGAGTTAATACCCGTTTCAATATTATTTGAACGAATTGGTATAATACAAAGGTGTTGATATGAATATATTTGTTATTTTAATTAGCTTAGTGATTGCTTTGGTGATCATTATTCCTTTGCTAGAAAGGTACCAAAGTAAAATGGGGCTAGAGGGTGCTACCAAATACAGCAAGTATATTTGGCCATTAGTCATGATATCTTTGGTTGTGCAGCTAATTTATGTACTTGTAAATTAAGTTTTAAACTTAAATATCACACACAAAAAAGCCTTTGCGGGTAACCCCAACAAAGGCTTTTTTTATTTAATCAGTGAAGTGGTTATCTAAGTGCTAGTTGTAGCTCACGATTACGCTCTAGTTGTGCGATAAAGTTATCAGCAATAGGCTTAAATTTAGCAAGCTCTGTACGAGGTAATGGTTCAGACTTAGGTAGTTTTACGGTTTTAGGGTTACGGTGAACGCCGTTAACCAAAAACTCATAATGTAAATGCGCGCCGGTTACACGACCAGTTGAGCCAACAGTACCTATTTTTTCTCCCTGTTTTACCTTTTGCCCTGTTCTGACTAGGCGCTTGTTAAGGTGTAAGTACTTAGTAACATATTGAGTACCATGGCTAATAAATACGTAATTACCATTATATTTGCTATAGCCTGCTTTAATTACTTTACCATTACCCGATGATACAACTGGCGTGCCTGTGCGTGCAGCGTAATCAATGCCGCGATGTGCTTTCACTTGTCCTGTAACTGGGTGTAGGCGGCGAGGGTTAAAGCTTGAACTAATATATTTGAAATTAACAGGCGCACGCAAAAAGGCTTTTTTCATACTACGGCCTTCAGGGGTGTAAAAGTTACCGTCTGTGTGACGAATAGCGGTGTAACGCTCACCTTGGTTTATAAATTCAGCGGCAATAATTTTACCGGTGCCAATAAACTCACCGTCAACAAAATGAGACTCATAAATTAAGCCAAATTCATCACCCTTGCGAATGTCGTTAGCAAAATCGACGTCCCAACCAAATATATCGGCAAAGTTCATGATTTGGCGTTCACTTAAACCTGCTGCAATTGCAGAGGTCCAAAAGCTACTTGAAATTTCCCCACCGGCTGTTTTGCTCAGTGTTTCTATTTCTTTGCTGTCAATTGAGGTGTCGTATTGGCCTTCGTCATTAAGTGTGACGAATAGCGTATCCGTTTTAGAAATAACGTAGCGTAATTGAGCTAATGAACCGTCTTCGGCGGTAGCAAAGCTTAACGTTTCACCTGGGTGAATTTTAGTTAGCTTACGTGTTTCAGCGTTGGTGTTTACAAGTTTATGCAGCGTTTGCGCAGAAAAACCGGCACGCTTAAAAATAATCGCTAAGTTGTCACCATTTTTAACTTGGTGATCGACAAAATCATATTCTGGAAGTTTTTGTGCTGCCTGCTCTGAATTTAGGTCAGTGAGTTTTTCGTTCTCACCTACTTTAATTTGTAATTCATAGCGCTTACCAATTTCTAGTGTGTTTTCACTATTGTCTTTGGATGCAGTGGCTTTTTCAGAAGGAAGAAAGGCTAAGGCAACAATAGCAGAAACCAAACCTAGAATAAGCATTTTGTGTTTTTTGGGGAGCGTGTTAACCACGTGAACCATAACGTGCCTTTTTCTGCTGTCAAGATAATAAATAGGTTATATTGCAGGATATAACGAATAATCTGTGAATACTAGTATTTTGTAGATTTAAACTCGAGTTAAATTAGGCTAAAATCATAGGGTATTCAGGCTGTTTGTGTTTAAAGTTGAACTGTTACACTATTTTATATTCTTGGATACTTTGCTTTTTCATCATAATGTTAAATTAGCTTATAAAACGGTTTAATTACGAGAAGTGATTAATTTGTAAACTGTTTTTAGTTTGTGATAAACACTTTTGGCGTATTATTAATCGCTCGTTTATATCCCCTTTTAGAACGTACACCCTGCATTTTAGTTGGTGCTGCGATTAGTTAAAAAAGTTGTTCTAATTAGGTGGAAATTTGTTATGTTAGCTAAATAGTTTTATTTGCTTTGTGATAACGCGCTAGCAATAAACCGTGAGCATATTACACCCCTTCGTTGTCAGAATTTTTTGGAGTAACACACAGTGGATTTACAAACCGCTCTAGCAGAGATAAAACGCGGTGCAGAAGAGATATTAATTGAAGATGAGTTGGTTGAAAAATTAAAGTCGGGGAAAAAGCTAAAAATTAAAGCTGGTTTTGATCCTACGGCTCCAGATTTACACCTAGGTCACACTGTACTCATTAATAAAATGAAAACCTTTCAAGATTTAGGTCATGAGGTTATTTTTTTAATTGGTGATTTTACCGGTATGATTGGTGATCCAACGGGCAAAAATGTGACCCGTAAACCACTTACACGTGATGACGTGCTTGCCAACGCCGAAACCTATAAAGAGCAGGTGTTCAAAATTTTAGACCCGGCTAAAACAACCGTCGCTTTTAACTCTACATGGATGGAGAAGTTAGGCGCTGCGGGGATGATAAAATTAGCCGCGCGTCAAACTGTGGCGCGTATGCTTGAGCGTGATGATTTTAAAAAGCGCTATGCTGGCGGTCAATCGATTGCGATTCATGAGTTTTTGTATCCACTGGTGCAAGGCTGGGATTCAGTCGCATTAGAGTCAGATGTTGAGCTAGGCGGCACCGATCAGCGTTTTAACCTATTAATGGGTCGTGAGCTGCAAAAAGATGAAGGTCAAAAACCACAAACAGTATTAATGATGCCTTTACTTGAGGGAACTGACGGCGTTCAGAAAATGTCGAAGTCACTCGGTAATTATATTGGTATTACTGATACGCCTTCAGATATGTTCGGTAAAATCATGTCAATTAGTGACGTACTCATGTGGCGTTACTACGATTTGCTAAGTAGCCTTTCTATTGAGCAAATTGCAGCCCAAAAACAGCGTGTAGAGCAGGGCACTAACCCGCGCGATATTAAAATTGAATTAGCTAAAGAGCTAATTGCGCGTTTTCACAGTGAAGCTGATGCGCAAGCTGCTCATGATGACTTCATCCAGCGTTTTCAGAAAAAAGCCTTGCCAGATGAAATCCCTGAGCTGACAGTTAATATTGATGAAGAGTCAATTTTAATCGCTAACTTACTTAAAGAAGCGGGCTTAGTGGCGAGTACCTCAGAGGCCATGAGGATGATCAAACAAGGTGCTGTAAAGCTTAACGGCGAGGACAAAATTACAGATACCAAATTGGAAATTGCAAAAGGCACAACGGCTATTTACCAAGTAGGTAAACGCAAATTTGCAAATATCACCGTAGCTTAAAACTTCGGACATTATAAAAACCAGCTACGGCTGGTTTTTTTATGCGAACTTAAAAACGAGAACAGCCTTAATAACTTCAACGCTAATAATAATCAGAAGCCAAAAAAAGCGAGTTTGGTTAAGTGTATTGAGTAGTTGTGGTACGTCATCGGCGTTGGGAAGACGCTCTACACCGACACGCATTTTATTAAAACGCTGTGTATTATAAATAGCAGGCCCACCAAGTTGTACCCCCAAAGATGCAGAACATACACTAAGTAACCAGCCTGTATTGGTTTGATAGAAGTGTCGGCCATAATGCTTAATATAATGCATGCTTTTTTTACTGGCCTTTAGTGAGGCAATTGTCAGCGCGAGTAAACGTATGGGAATGTACTCAACAATAAAAAGAACCAGTTTAAGCGGCATCAAAAAAGAGCTGTTTGGGGCTATATCACTTCGCCACGCCTGTTGAATTAAAGTGATTAAACGATAGGCGAGAGCGGCGACGGGGCCCAATACTAAAAATATGAAAATTACCACAAAGTAATGACGCGCCGTTCTAAGTATGACACTTTCCATAATGGCTTTAATGATCCCGGGGCTTGAAAGTGCATTAACTTCACGGGCTACTAGTGGCTTTAATAATTCGCGTGCTGTCGATTTTTGATTTTTTTTGACTAGCCTAGCTATGCGTATCGCTTTTTTATTCAGGCTACTGTTTTCTAGGCATAAATATAAAATAAGACCTGATAACAGCTCGGGGTAAAAGGCAAACTGAAGCAGTAAAACTACAATAATAAGCACAGTACTAAGTATAAGCGTACTTGCCATTGAGGCTGCTAAATAATGATATTGCTTGGTGTCTGTTTTTTTATAAATACGCTGGCTTATAGCGCTAAAAATAGCAGAGAGTATGTGGTTAGGGTGATACCAACTTACTAAAGGTAAAAAGCGCTCAGCAAGGAGCGCACAAATAAATACAATAAAGTCCAAATGATTTTGAACAATATTATTGAGCATTTACAGCGTAACCGCCGTTAATTTCTCAAGTAAAGCTACGACCATTTTTGATGAATTTATAGAGGCTGTTTCTAAGTATTCTTCAAATGATTGCGGCGACTCTTTGCCTGCAATATCAGACATTGAGCGAATAACAACAAATGGTGTATTAAGTGCAAAACACGTTTGTGCAATTGATGCACCTTCCATCTCTACTGCTAGCATTGTAGGGAAGTCACTGCGTGCTTTTTCAATACGAACAGGGTCGCACATAAACGAGTCGCCGGTGCAAATTAAACCAACAAGGGTTTTTACTTCACTAATTTGTGCAATTGTTTGCTCGGCTGCTTCTACAAGTTTAGGGTGAGCAGTAAAACCTGCTGGCATTTGTGGTACTTGGCCAATTTCGTAACCAAACGCTGTTACATCAACATCGTGATGACGTACTTCAGATGAAATTACTACATCGCCAACGTTTAGTGATGGGTCGAATCCACCGGCAGAGCCTGTGTTAATAACACAATCTGGATTGAAGTTATCGATAAGTAATGTGGTTGCGATTGTCGAAGCGACTTTACCTATACCTGATTGCACTAAAGTGACGGTATTGCCTGCAAGCTCGCCTGTGTAAAAAGTAAAACCAGCCTTGGTTAAAACTTGTGGATTTTGCATCGCCTCGCGCAAAATTTTAACTTCTGGCTCCATTGCGCCAATAATACCAACATTCATAGTGTTAAATTCCTGAGTTTGAATACGGTGATTATACTGCAAAAAATAACGTGGGGTAAAACAAACAAAAATGCGAGCTTAAAAAGCCCGCACTTTATAAACTTATTGATTATATTTCAGCAAGGGCTGTTGATTGTGCCTTTGCTTGAGAAGGAGACAATACCGCAGGTTTATGAACTCTAGCACGCGTAGGTCGTGAAGGTTTAGATGCCGCTGGCTTACCTAATTTAAACATAATTGCATCGCGTACTTCGCTTGGGCGGTAGCCTGCCTTCACTTTCATACGAATATGTGGAATACCTGCGGCTTCCAATGCGCCATTAACAAACCAGTCGCGCTGTGCTTTGTGGCCATCTTTATTGGCGTTATTAACTAAGTCAACCGCAGCCACTATGGTCATTTTTTCTTTATCTACTAAAACAAAGTCGAGCTGCTTATTTTTTGCTTTAGCCATTGCCGCACGTTTAGATTTAACAGACAGGCCTTGTTTACAGTCAATCACATCGATTAGTTTAACGCGACTAACAATTTTATATTGATCGCCAACAGCGCGCTCTAATAAATTCAGAAACGCCCCTTCTACTTGGGTAAATACACTTTGCTTACGAGTAAAAGGATAAGGGTTTCCGCCGTCATCATTAAATTTTGACGCAACGACAGATGCCCCAACAACTAGCACTAATATTAATAATAAAGCGAATTCCATACGGTAACTCCATAACAACAAATTGACACTGTTTTTCTAAAGCAATTTATGTGCCCAAATAGTTGTTATGGTTGTTTTATTAACGAATGGGGATGAGCACTATTATGCTTTATAGCCGCCTTCAATACCTTTTACGGCAATCGCAACTGCATCATGAGCATGTAAAGACTCATAATGGTTAATTTGCAGGAAGTAATCGCTAAACTCTTTTGACTCTAACGTCGTTTTAATTTTTCGTGCTGCGTCTTCACAAAACATTAAATTTTGACCGTTTAAGCGAGCAAACTCTTGTTCGTCTTCACGTTTTACCGCAGCTTGTACTGGTGTTTTTAGCTCATCTTCTAGTAAGTTTATTAAGTTAACCACATCAAACTGTTCAATGTTATTTGCTAATTTAACTTTAACATTAGCAATTGAACGCTGTGAATGCGGGGTTGCTACAATCCCTTGAGTTGTTCCAAGCCACTCTAAAACTTCTGATTGAGTGAGTGTTTCTTGAGAAAACTTTTCGCTGAATGCGTTTTGAATTAATTGGCGAGCCAGTGCTGCAGAACAGGGGCAAGTTGATGAATAAGTCACATCAACGCTGAGCTCAAAACTAATAACGCCTTGATTTATAGTGCTGGTAAGTACAATGGGATAGCTTTTCCAACCTGCTTTACCACTAAGTAATGACTTACGGCGTAGCGGCAATTCAAATTTAAATTCAATGTGTGCTTTATCACTTAAGCCTTCATGACTGGTGATAAAGGTATCTAAGGCTTGTGCTAAGGTTTGTGGATTGACCTGTTGCTCAGTTGAGAGGTGATCCAACGCTAAAAATAGTCGCGACATATGGATGCCTTTAGCATCTTCTTTGTGTAAATTAACAAAGGCGCGTGCTTTTGCATTAACGGTAACTGGAGCTAAATCAAGAGATTCAAAAATAAAAGGCAGCTCTATATCGCCCATACCTACCCAGTCTAATTTACCTGTTTGTAATGCGGCAGCCGTGTTAGCAATATCTGGCATAGTTTTTTGCATGATACGTTACTCGTTATTTGCAATATTTAAAACGCCGCATTTTACACTAAATAAAGATTTGCTGAAATGCAGCAAATAACACCAAACATGAAATTTTATTGTTTTTGTCGCACAACATGAAAATAGCTGATAGAAAATGCTAAAATTAGCCTTTAACCTTGAAAGGTCAACAGACCCTAAGCATTTAGCTAAGAGAAAAACTGATATATGACTGATTCTTCTTTGAACCCGTGGGTTCGAGTTCTTTCCAGTTCAATAACTCGTTTTGGTGAGTTTAAAACTGCTGCTATTTGCTATGCATTATTACTAACAATATCGCTGGTTTTATCAAGTATGTTTTATTACGTCGCCATAGGCGAAGTAAACTTGGTTGATATACTGGCCGTAGTATTTTTTACCTCGGTTGTTTCTCCTTTAGTTATCAGCATATTATTAAACTCTATTCGGCAACTTGATGCCTCTTATGCTTATTTAGATAGTGCCACAAAACAAGAGAAGCTTTTAAATCAAACCCTCAAAGACAATATTAACCGCTTAAATATTGAAATTGACGAACGTAAAATGGCTTTTCATGCCAAACATCGAGCAATAGAAGAGCTCAGGCGTGAAATTGCAGAGCGTAAAAAAACACAACAAGAACTCGCACAGCAAGGCATGTTACTGCGCTCAATTGTAGACTCCTCGCCGGATTTATTTTATTACCGCGATAACAACGGGGTGTTTGCCGGTTGTAATAAAATGTTTGAAGAGGTGATGGGTAAAACCAGTGGTGAACTTATTGGTAAAGCCGCAGAAGAAATATTCCCAAGCCACTTTTTATCAGAAGTACTCAGAACCGATGAGCAGGTTGAGCGTACGCACCAAGGTTTAACTATAGATGTGGAGTACTCAGTAAACGGTGAAATTAGGTGGTTTGAATTGCGTAAACTTCCCTTTATTAATGAACAAGGGGATTACATTGGTTTACTTGCGTTTGGCCGTGATATTACCAGTCGTAAAGAAGCTGCGCAGGCACTGGAAACAGCTTATAAAGATAAAGGGAAATTTATTGCCACATTAAGCCATGAGTTACGCACACCGCTTAATGGTATTGTGGGCTTAACGCGCATGCTACTGGATACCGAATTAAACAAACAGCAACGCAGTTGGTGTAATACCGTGTTTTCAAGCGCCGAAACGCTAGGTAACATATTCAACGATATTATAGATTTAGATAAAATTGACCGTGAGCAGTTAGATATTGCCGCCAACGAAATTAATGTTTCGGACTTTATCAACGATGTAGTTAACTTTGCAGGCCTTATTGCTGAGCAAAAAGAGCTTTCGTTTGAAGTGAAGCGTTCTGGCATGCTTGACATATATGCTTTGCTTGACCCGACTCGTTTACGCCAAGTGGTGTGGAACTTAATTAATAACGCCGTTAAGTTTACTCAACAAGGGAGCGTAATCTTAGATTGTGCCAGAGAAAACCGTGAAGATGGCCCTTGGCTTATTATTAAAATACTCGATACCGGTGAAGGTATTCCACAAGAGCAACTAACACGCATTTTTGACATGTACTATAAAGCGCCAGATCTTAAAGGCACCAATGCCATTGGTTCAGGTATTGGCTTAGCTGTCACCAAAGCGTTAGTAAGCGCAATGAAAGGCACAATAACGGTTAATAGTACCCCAGGAGAGGGCAGCTGCTTTACGGTACAAATTCCGCTGAATTTATGTAGTGCACCTACCGAACATAGTTATGTTGGGCGTAGCTTATATATTTTATTAGTGGAGGATGTGCCACTTAATGCTGAAATTGCTACTAACCTACTAGAGCAACGTGGACACGAAGTGCTGTGGGCTGAAACGGGTGAAGATGCTTTATCGTTTGTCGAAACTGAAGATGACTTAGATTTAGTATTACTTGATATGCAGTTGCCTGATATTAATGGTGACGAAGTGGCAAGACAAATTCGCGCTCAAAGTCATTTTGATCAGCTACCAATAGTGGCATTAACGGCCAATGTACGCAGTGCTGAAGAGGAGCTTGAGGGTATTTCTATTCAAGGCGCACTAGCTAAACCAATAAACACAAGCAAGTTAGATAATATGCTCGCTGAACTCTTTGGCATTAAGCAAGCGCAAACCGAGGCTCCTCAACGAGTGGTCAATCAAGCGTTATTAAATCAAATTAATACTGACTTGTTGGATGTTGAAACTATTGAAGACTTTGTAAATTCGATGGGCGTTGAAGTATTTAAACGCAGTAGCCAGTTGTTCGCAAAGCTAAATCCGCAGTACCAACAAGAGCTGTTAGCTTCTTTAAACGCTGCTGATAGAGAAGAGTACAAATCGGTTGCGCACAAATTAAAAGGTGCGGCAGGTTCGGTGGGTCTTAATGATGTTCAGTTGCATGCAAAGCAAATGGAGCATGGGGCGCTGGAGCAAAGTGACGAAGTGTTAGCTGTGTGGCTTGAGGAGTTAACAGATAAAATAAATGAAGGACAACAGGCCCTTCATTTATTTTTACAGCAATTAGAGTAATAACTAATTAGCTGTCGATTTTACCAATGAAACGGTAACCTTCACCATGGATGGTGCTGATTAACTCAGACGTTGAGTTGTCGCTTTCAAAGTGTTTGCGGATACGACGAATTGTTACGTCAACCGTACGGTCGTTAGCGCGAAGCTCTCGGCCAGTCATGTGCTTAATTAGTTGCTCACGGCTAAATATACGACCCGGAGAGTCAAGCATTAAACGCAGTGCTCTGTATTCGCCTTTAGGTAGACGTTTCGCGTCTCCGTTTGGAGAAGTAAGGCAACGACTGTTTTCGTCAAGTTCCCAACCGTTAAAGGTGATCACGCCATTTGTTTCAATAGCAGACTCTTCACCACCTAATGCAGTACGCGTAATTAAGTTACGAGCACGAATAGTTAATTCACGCGGGTTGAAAGGCTTAGTAATATAGTCATCAGCACCAATTTCAAGACCTAAAATACGGTCTACATCGTTGTCACGGCCTGTTAAGAAAATAAGACCAACTTTGCGTTTTTGGCGTAATTCGCGAGCTAAAATAAGCCCGTTTTTACCTGGCAGGTTGATGTCCATAACTACAAGATTGACGTCATCGTTATTTGTAAGCTTATCATGCATATCATCGCCATCAATGGCTTCAATAACTTTGTAACCTTCGGCTTCAAATAAACTAACGAGGTTTAGTCTAGTTACGTCTTCATCCTCTACGATCAGAATGACTGGCGTTTGCATTTTTAATTAACCTTTTTGGAGTGTGTTTTATTTTAAAATCGGTGTGATCATCAAAACCGACTACTAGAATTATAGGATTATATCTAAATGTTAACAAGTAAAAACAAATTAGATAAAAACAGCTGCGCGCCCAAACCTACTTTGACGTATTATTAAAAACCGCGGCTTAATTGATACTTAACGTTGGATGTATAATTTGAATTATAAAGTCGAAGCCATTTCCCTTTAATAATTGATACATCCATCAACCACCTAAAGATACTTAAAATAATCAGACTAATTCAAAACGAAATTATATCACTTTACAATTTTTCATCAATGTATGTGATATGTTAAACACAATTAAGTTCATTAATTGTGTGAAAATACAGCATTAATGATACAACTGTTCAATGAGTGCTGTCTTAGTATGGTCATAAAGTCGTAATTCAAGAGCAGACAACGGATTTATTTCACTTTTTAAAATAGCGTAATAATAAATCGTGCTCCTGATTGATACTCAGTATCTAACACAATTTCTCCAGCCAAAGCCTGGGTCACTAAGTTGTAAACTAAATGCATGCCTAATCCACTGGCTCCTTGACCGCGTTTTGAAGTAACAAAGGGGTCAAAAATTTTCGCTCTTATGTTGTTCTCTACACCTAGGCCGTTATCGGTGTAGGTAATTTGTGTTTTTGTGTTTGTTGCCACAATATCAATTTGCACTACATTGTCACCGCCAGCTACAAATCCGTGTAGTAAGGAGTTTAAAATTAGTTGATGGAAAACTTGCTGCAGTGGCCCTTTTTTACTTTCAACGGTTAAATCTGCTGGACAATTTATAAGAACTTTAGGATTTTTTATTCTTAATTCTTGCCCCATAGACAATAATGTATCGTTTATGAGCTGCTGTAAGTGAACGGTACTAGTGATTTCATCATCTTTGATCACGGCCACTTTTTTAAAGTTAGAAATAAGCTCTGCGACACGGTTTAGACTACTGTAGATGAGGTCTAAGTTTTCAATGCCATCGTTAGTAAATTGCTCAAATTGACTGGCAGTCAATGACTTACTTTGAAAGTTAATTTGTAGCTCCGCGAGTTTATCTCTTAGTAAAGTAGAACCGGTGATCCCAAGCCCTATAGGGGTATTTACCTCATGAGCTACACCTGCCACCATTTGCCCTAATGAAGCCATTTTTTTGTTTTCGACAATTTGAGTTTGGTATTGGTGCATCTTTTCAAGTGTAGATAGCAACTCTTTATTTGCTTCTCTGAGCGCGATGGTTCGTTGGCTTACTTTTTCTTCAAGATTTGAGTTTAGTAGCTTAATTTCTTTTTTATCTTCTTCGTGGCGCTCTATTTGTCTTTGTGTTCGCGCCAGCATTACATTTAAGCTGTTAGAAAGCCTGGTTATTTCAGTTAAGTTTGTTAAAGGCGCCCGGGCGTAGTAGTTATGATTTTTAGCTATGTTTTGCAGTAACAAGCTTAAGTTTTCTATTGGGCTGGCTATCCTTTTTTGTAACCTTATAATAATCAAAGAGATAAAAATAAGTATTAAAGCGATAATGGCAATATCAATTATAATTTTTTTAGTGATAAGCTTATTTAAGTTATCCAAGCTGCCCCTAATATACACATAACCAAGTAACTGATCATTATTGAGTATTGGAGTAATGTATTCAATAAACTCATCACCTACTTGGGGTTCTATAAAGTCGTTAATACTGTCTGTTTTGATTGGTACAGGTGGCGATTTTCGGGCATTAAAACTGGTAAAAAATACTGGTTTTCTTGTTTGCTCATCTAGCGCATAAATATGTAAGTTTGTAACCGATGAGACTTGTTGAAGAAGCTTTAACCGCCTTTCTTCTGCAGGTCTATTTTTATTTAGTAATGACGGCATTGCATCAAAGGCAATGATCTCAGACACCAGCACAAGTTTACTAATCAGCTGCTTTTTTTGCTCTTGTGTACTTAAGTAAGTAGAAATAGAAAGAGATAATAGCAAACAGATGGCTGTTATAAGCATGATGGTTTTAAACAATATGCTACGAATGCTATTTTGCTCTACAGTTTTAGGCATTGCGAGAGGGTCATCCGTGTCAATTGTGAATGTAATAAATACTAGTTTAGCAAAAACAGGAAAAAGTGAAGCAAAAAGATTAGCTTAATTACACTATTTATTCTTAATTAACCTACGTCATAAAGTAAATATGCGGCTAATATACCGCATATTTATGTTTTGATAGGGGATTAATAATAAGTTTCAGCTACTGTATACAGCAAACTTATTATTCTTAAACACCGTTTGATAACTATCAAATTGGGCTTCTAAAATAGGTGGATATTTTAAAAAGCTATTAGCAACAATAGTGAGCTTACCTGTTTTAGTTAGGTGCTGTTTGGCATTATTTAAAAACGATTCGGCCACTGTGTAGTCGGTCGCAATACCGGTATGAAATGGTGGGTTACTAATAATTAAATCAAACTTACCTGCAATGCTGTTTAAACCATCGCTCAGTACGGCTTCACCATTAACGTTATTAAGTTTAAGCGTTTGTGTTGTTGCATAGGCAGCCAGTGCGCTTACATCACTACATGTAAATGTAAGAGCCGGATTTTTTAGCCCTAAAAACGTAGCAATAAGCCCCGCGCCACAACCAAAATCAAGAACGTTACCGTGTTTTATATTTGGTGCATTTTCTAATAGCATTTTAGTGCCTGCATCAAGGCCGCCATGGTTAAACACGCCAGGAATACTTACAGCAGTAAACTCAATATCACTTACGTTGACCACAAACTCTTTGTGGTAAGTACTAATATCAAATGTTGAATTCAGGGTTATTTCTGAAAATGAATATAAAACGCAGTGTTTTGCAGAGTCAATTTTATTACTAAACGCCGTTTTATTGGCGAGTTGCTTTTCAATTGATTTTACACCGCTTTTGTTTTCGCCAACGACTAGCAGCTCAGCTTCTTTACTTATCACTGCGCGTATGTTGTCTAATGCCATTAATAGCTCGGGCTTAGACTTGGGGTAATAAAGAATTACTAAATCATATTCACCGGCGCTAATCGTGTGATTAACTTCTACATTTATACCCGATATGTTTTTAGCAAATTCACCATTTGCATGGTTATAGCTAAAAGCCGTTATTTTACTTTGTGGGTTGAGCGTTTTTAGCTCATTTAAAAAGCCATCTTGAACAAAGTTGACCACCAATATTGATTTACCTTTTAGCTCCTCGCTGTTGCGAAGTAATAATAGGCTCGGATTGGTTAATACGCTCATAAATGGCTTTACCTTACTTGATTATTTAATTAACGGTTATTTAGTACGTTCGAACATTAAATCCCATACGCCATGGCCTAAACGATGGCCACGTTGTTCAAACTTAGTCAGCGGACGTAAATCAGGACGAGGTACATAGTCGTTAGTCTCTGATTGGTTTTTGTAACCAGGTGCTGCTTGCATTACTTCAAGCATATGCTCTGCATAGTTTTCCCAATCGGTTGCCATATGAAAAACGCCGCCAATTTTTAATTTAGAACGTAGTTTTTCTGCAAACTCAGTTTGTACAATACGGCGCTTATGGTGACGCTTTTTGTGCCATGGATCAGGGAAGAACAATTGTAAGGTCGATAAGCTTTCATCACTTATACAATCTGCAAGGACTTCAACGGCGTCGTGTTCAAATACACGAAGATTAGTAACGCCTGCTTCGTCGGCATCCATTAAACACGCGCCAACGCCTGGGCGATGTACTTCTATACCGATAAAGTTAAGATGTGGTGCGTTTTTTGCCATTTCAACCAATGACTTGCCCATACCAAAGCCAATTTCTAACACTACATCATTGTCATTGCCAAATACTGCGTTTAAATCAAGTAGGCCGTTTTTATGCTCAAGCCCCATTGTTGGCCAGCATTTTTCGATTGCAGCGGCTTGGCCTTTGGTTAATCGGCCTTCGCGTTTTACAAAACTACGAATAGTGCGGATATACTTACCTTCTTGCTTAGCTTGCTCAAGGTTGTTGTTACTTGATTCACTCATATTATTGGCCTGACAAAACAATGTGTTTAAAAATGGTTGCGTATTATCCCTGACCCGCGCGGGGTTGACAAGCTCTAGGGCGTTATAGCTTGATCTTTTCAACAACTACAATAGACTGAGCCGCCATTAAGCATTAGTAAAAAAGTAAATATGTTGGATTTAAAAAAGCAGCAGTCTGATTGGTTTTCTAACCAAGTAGTTGATTGGTATCATCTCCATGGGCGCAAAACATTGCCATGGCAATTAGCTAAAACACCTTATAAAGTATGGGTGTCTGAGGTGATGCTGCAGCAAACCCAAGTTGTGACTGTTATTCCTTATTTCGAAAAGTTTATGCAAAGCTTTCCCGATATTATTGCTTTAGCAAATGCTGATGAAGATCAGGTTCTGCATCACTGGACTGGTCTAGGTTACTATGCACGCGCGCGCAACTTACATAAAACGGCCAAAATAGTGCGAGACAAATATCAAGGCCAGTTTCCCAGCACGCTTGAAGAGGTAATGGATTTACCCGGAATAGGACGCTCCACTGCCGGTGCTGTTTTATCTTTATCTTTGGGGCAACATCATCCTATTCTTGATGGCAATGTAAAAAGGGTGCTTGCACGATTTTTCATGGTTGAAGGTTGGTATGGCGTCAAAAAGGTAGAAAATCAGCTGTGGCATTTAAGTGAACAACTCACCCCTAAAAATAATGTGACTGAGTTTAATCAAGCTATGATGGATTTAGGGGCAAGCCTTTGTTCACGAAGTCGTTTTGATTGTGAAGCATGCCCGTTAAAAACACAATGTGGTGCTTTTAATGCGGGTAAGGTTAAAGAGTTCCCACATTCTAAACCTAAAAAAGCAGTGCCTAAAAAAAGTTGTCATCAGTTAATTATTAAACATAACGACAAAGTACTCATGGAAAAACGCCCAAGTAGTGGCATTTGGGGGGGATTATTTGGGTTTTTTGAATTTAATGAGCACAGTGAGCTCGACACTTTTTTAGCACAGCAAGGGCTAAAAAGTGAGCTTGAGATATTAGCGCCTTTTAGCCATGTGTTCTCACATTTTGAGCTAACCATAAACCCACATGTGCTCAATGTTCAGCAAATCCCTGATGTGGTGAACGACAAGCAATTAATATGGTATCCACTTGATCAATCAATAGAGGTGGGTTTAGCTGCACCGACTAAAAAGTTGGTTAAACAAATGAGCCCAATAGGTTAAACTAGCAGCATTTAGCGTTAGAGAGAATAAATCATGGCACGTACTGTATTTTGTCAAAAGTTACAAAAAGAAGCTGAAGGCCTTGGATTTCAACTTTATCCTGGGGAAATTGGCGAAAAGATTTTTAATAATATATCTAAAGAAGCATGGGGACAGTGGCAGCATAAACAAACGATGCTGATCAACGAAAAGCATTTAAATATGATGGACCCAGAACATCGTACCTTTTTAGAAGAGCAAATGGTTGGCTTTTTATTTGAAGGAAAAGAGGTTGAGATTGAAGGCTATAAGCCAGTAGAAAAATAATCGTTAAAAAAGGGCTAAAAAGCCCTTTTTTGTTGTGCATACCTATGAACAGTTTAGTTAAATCAAGTCATCTTGTTGATCGTGGTTTCTAATTTGTTCTTTTAAAAATTGTGCTGCTCTTGAATATTCAATTTCGAGCTCATCTCTCATCTCAATTAACTCATCGGCATTGATTTCATCAGCCTTACACTTATCCTCAAATGACTGCGCTAAATCAGCCACAATATTAGCCCCCACTGTTTTTGATATAGATTTCAATTGATGGCAGGCAGCTATAATTTCACTTTTACTCTTTTGTAGTACCGCAAAGTTGATTGATTTAATTTGTTCTTGGCTTTGCTCTAAATACATTTTAAAGAAGCGAATTTTTTTAGCATCATCGCCATTTATATATTTGTTGGCAGACTCCATGTTAATAGGCATGGCTGGCTTTTCAGCTGAGCTAATTTGTTTTGGCTGTTTATTATCTATATCGCTCCATTGATTTAATATGTCCTCAAGCGTATTTAACTCAATCGGTTTAGTTATAAAGTCATTAATTCCCACAGCTAAACAGCGCTCTCTTTCGCCTTTTAAGGCATTGGCTGTTACAGCAATAATATAAGGTTGAGCGTCGATTGCTTCTAACAGTGCCGCTTCTTCTCTAATCTTTTCAACCATATCGTAGCCAGACATTTTCGGCATATGTAAATCTGTTAGGATGAGCGAATAGCTGTTTTTACGCCACATCTCTATGCCTTCCTCACCATTATTCGCTACTTCCACACTATACCCTAATATATGTAACTGCTCGGTAAGTACTTCTTGGTTTAATAAGTTATCTTCTACCAGTAAAACAAGCCTATTTGCAGCGAGTGCTTCTTCTGAATTTAAGTAATGATTCATGCTTTTAGCTTTTTTTATTTGCTTAGGTTTATGTAAGCCCGCCGCAACCAAAATTGAAAGCATAAAGTTAGATTTACACAGTGGTGAAGCATTAATATAAAAAATATTTTCATGATTAATAACGGCTTCATCTAGCTTACTTAATACCACCATTTGCTGATTATTATCTTCTAGTGAGTAAAGTAAACTTCTTAGCAAAGTGCTAATACTGCTCATGTCGTCAATACCATCGACAACCCAAATAATATCTTTTGTGTCTTGATGATCTTCTATATCTTTTTGCTCATGGGCATAGGTTATTTTGGCACCCATGAATGACAAGTAACGATAAATTACCTTGCCGCGTTCAGCATTGTCACTAACAACAACAACATGCTTATTATTGAGTGTATTTTTATGAGCAAATTCAGTTTTACCTGCCGTTGAAAAAGGCAGTTCAACGGTAAACTCACTACCAATCCCCTCATGGCTTGTAACATGTATAGTACCAAGCATTAGCTCGGTTAAGCTTTTACAAATTGAAAGCCCAAGTCCTGTACCGCCAAATTCTCGAGTAATTGAGCTTTCAGCTTGAGTAAACGGGCTGAATATTTTCCTTAATTGAGACTGACTCATTCCTTTACCGTTATCAACTACACAAAAACGGAGTGTAAAATGATCGGCAGTGTTGTGTGCAACTTCAACCGATATTTTCACCCTACCTTGAGTAGAGCCGTTAGTGCTGGTAAATTTAATGGCATTGCTACATAAGTTATAAAGTACTTGGCGAACCCTGACTGAGTCGCCGATAAGGTTATTAGGAATATCGGGTGCAATTGATAAATCGAGTTCTAGGTGACGGTTTTTTGCAACAGACGATAACACCTTTGCGACTTCTTCTAGCGTATCTGCAACAGAGAAGGGAGTCGGGTCTATATTGAGCTTTCCTGCTTCAATTTTAGAAAAATCCAAAATATCATCTAAGATACTGAGTAACGAAAATGCAGATTCACGAATAATTGTACTTAAACGTTGCTGTGCACCATCAAGTTCTGTTTGACGAAGTAAATCAATGGTACCGATTACGCCATTCATTGGTGTTCTTATTTCATGACTCATAGTGGCTAAAAAGGTGGTTTTAGTTTCACTGGCTTTTAGCGCTTTTTGCGTTTGTTTCTCTAACTCAAAGGTTCTGCTTTGTACTTCTGTTTCAAGGCTTGTTTGTAATTTTTTTAACTCTTTTTTTGCCGCTTGATCGTCAGCTTGAACCTTACTCACCTTTTTGAGTAATAAATTAACTTGTTGAGCTACCGTTTCTAAACCACCCTCTAGTTGCTCATTTAGGGTGCTTTGATAGTTATCATTTTGCGTAATTTCTTTTAGTTCTTGAGTAAGTGAATCTGTATTTTTATGTAATCGCTTGTTAATGTATTTATTCAGCATGAATGCTAATACAAATAGCACCACCAGTGCAGCAAAGGCTACAACATAGGCATTTAGTGGTGAGTGTTGATTTGATGGTGTAACTGAGGACTGTGTTTGCTCAATAATAAGCTCTCCAATTATCTGCCCCTTTGATGAGATTAAATGATGAAGAGTATTTTGTTCTTTAATATGTTTATTAACAGCTAAAGGCGCAATTGCTTTACTGTTATTGCTATAAACTAACTCGGCTTGATTATTGGCATTAAAACGGTGGAGCGTATATTTATAATCATCATTGAGTAAGGTGGTCATATCGAGTAATTGCGTGACCTTGTCTTGCTCGTATATTGTTAATGCTTCTGCTAAAGGCTGATCAAGACGCTCAGCAAGTTTTGTTAACGATAAAGTAGAGGTTGGAGCAGATGCATTGTTATCAGCATTACTTTGTGAATAAAGCACAAAGGCGACTACAAATAATGCGGTTATTATAAGGTTACTAACTAAGAATAAAGGTAGTAGGCCTTTTATTGCTGAAGAGGGCTTGCTCTGCATGAGTTTTCCTGTGGTCTTATTATTAAAACGGTAAGCCTGTACCGAAAGTTATTATTCAATCGTAACACCTAAAAAAAATAATTCACTACGTTTTTTAAACTCTTTTGTTGGATAAATACACTGTATTAACGAAAATAGCCTCGAGTTGTTTGAAAACCGTTCAAACGATTATAAAGAATAAAAAAAAAGTTGACTTGTAGGGGTAAAACTCGTTTAATACGCCGCACGCCCAGATAGCCAGTCAGTAGAGCTAGCTGGGAATTGCATTAAAAATCCGTTAAGATTTTTAATTAGCACTGTTTAAGTGCCTCGATAGCTCAGTTGGTAGAGCAGAGGATTGAAAATCCTCGTGTCCCTGGTTCGATTCCGG